>NZ_JABWEF010000010.1:0-244205 GCF_013369445.1 Duganella sp. BJB1802
GCACGAGCGGGGCGAGCGCGGCGCCGCGCTGGACGTGGCCGCCTGCCTGCGCATGGAGCGCACGCTGGTGCGCCACAACTTCGAGGATGGCGAAGTGATCGAAGGCGTGCGCGCGCTGGTGATCGACAAGGACAACGCGCCGCAATGGAAGCCGGCCGTGCTGGAGGAGGTGGACGACGCCATGGTGCGGCGCTTCTTCCAGCCGGTGTGGCCCGACTACGCCCACCCGCTGCGCCACCTGGACTGAGCTGCCGATGGCTGTCGAACTGGACCGACTCGATATCCAGATATTGAACCTGCTGCAGGAAGACGCGGCGATGCCGCTGCGGCGCATCGCCGGGCTGGTGCACGCGTCGGCCGCCACCTGCCAGCGCCGCATCGCCCAGTTGCGCGCCAGCGGCGTGCTGGTCAAGGAGGTGGCGCTGGTGGACCGCGTGCGCGTCGGCCGTCCGCTGACCGCCTTCGTCACGGTGCAGCTGGAGCAGCAGAACACCTCGCTGCTGAAAATGTTCGAAGCGCTGATGCGCGACGAGCCCGACGTCATGGCCTGCTACGAAGTGGCGGGCGAGTTCGACTTCATGCTGGTGGTGACGGCGGTGTCGATGGAAGCGTTCCAGGCCTTCACGCGGCGCGTGTTCACGTCGAATAACAACGTCAGCAATTACAAGAGCCTGCTGGCCATGAACTGCGCCAAGTTCGAGACCAAAGTGCCTTTGTGAAGATCGAATAATTCTTGCACCGGAGCGGGCGAGTTTGCAATTTTGTCTCACGGCCGCTCGGTATGATGGGCTTCCCAATTCAGGAGGACCGCATCATGATCGACCATGTTTCCATCGGCACCCGCGCACTGCCGCGCGCCACGGATTTCTACACGGCCTGCTTCGCGCCGCTGGGCTACATCTTGCAGCACAGCGATGCCACGCAGGTGATCTACGGCGCCGATGGCGTCTGGAGTTTCTGCCTATACCCGTCGGCAGGCGAGGGCGCGCTGGCCGGCGACCGCAGTCACGTCGCGGTCACCGCGCCCAGCCAGCAGGCGGCGCAGGAATTCTTCGACACAGCGATGGGCCTGGGCGCGACCAGCTTGCGCGAACCCGGCCTGCGGCCCGACATCAACGAGCGCTACTTCGGCACCATCATCCAGGACCCGGACGGCCACACCATCGAAGTGGTGCACTGGAGCCGATGACCAGGACTACTGCTCGCGGTGGCGCAGGATGACGCGTTCGGATTGCTGGAAGTAGGCCGCCAGCTGCTCGGCCATGTAGACCGAGCGGTGCTGGCCGCCGGTGCAGCCCACCGCCACCGTCAGGTAGCTGCGGTTGTCGGTCTTGAAGGATGGCAGCCATTTCTCGATGAAGACGCGGATGTCGTTCATCAGGTCCAGCGCGCTTGGCTGGGCGTTGAGGAAGTCGATCACCGGCGCGTCGCGCCCGGTCAGCGGACGCAGGGTCAGGTCGTAGTAGGGATTGGGCAGCGCCCGCACGTCGAACACGAAGTCCGCGTCCAGCGGCACGCCCAGCTTGAAGGCGAACGATTCGAAGAACAGGATCAGCGGCGCGCGCTCGATCGCCACCAGGTCCTTGACCCAGGCGCGTAATTTGTTGGCGCTCAGTTCCGAGGTGTCGATCACATGGCCCAGCTGTTCGATGGTCGACAGCCGCTCGCGTTCCTCCGAGATGCATTCGATCAGCGTGCGCCGCGCCGCCGGGTTCTGGCCAGGCCGCAGCTCGTGCGACAGCGGATGGCTGCGCCGCGTCTCCGAAAAGCGCGCCACCAGCGAATGGGTGTTCGCGGTCAGGAATATGATCTTGATGTCGTGGCCTTGCGCGCGCAGGCGCTCGACGGCGGCCGGCAGCGTGGCCAGCGATTCGGCGCTGCGCGCATCGACCGCGACGGCGAGCGCCTCCAGGCCTTCCTCGACCAGGGTGTCGACCAGGCTGGCAAGCAGGGTGGGCGGCAGGTTGTCGACGCAATAGTGTCCCGTGTCTTCCAGGACGTTCAGGGCCACGGATTTGCCGGAGCCGGAAATACCGGTAATGAGTACGATGCGCATAGCCCCGGATGATACCGCAGCCCGGCAAAGCTTGCCCATCCTGACCATGTTTAGTTTTCGCAATGATGCGAAAAAGCCATGGGAACTTGTTTAGTCCCCGCTCATGGCCTGCCGTTGCCGCTCCATGAACTCCTGCAGCGTATCGATGCCGCGCAGTTGCAGGATGGTGTTGCGCACGGCGGCCTCCAGCAGCACCGCGATGTTGCGGCCGGCCGCCACCGGGATCACCACCTTGCGGATCGGCAGGCCCAGCACGTCCTCGGTCGGGAACTGGAACGGCAGGCGCTCCACCTCCTCGTCGGCCGCGCCGCGCCGCACCAGGTGCACGATCAGCTTCAGCCGCATCTTGCGGCGCACGGCGGTCTCGCCGAAGATGGCCTTGATGTCCAACAGCCCCAGCCCGCGCACTTCCAGCAGGTTCTGCAGCAGCGCCGGGCAGCGGCCCTCGATCATGTTCGGCGCGATGCGCGAGAACTCCACCGCGTCGTCGGCCACCAGGCCGTGCGAGCGCGAGATCAGCTCCAGGCCCAGCTCGCTCTTGCCCAGGCCCGAGTCGCCGGTGATCAGCACGCCCACGCCCAGCACGTCCATGAACACGCCGTGCATGATGATGCGCTGGGCCAGCTTCTTGGACAGGTAGACGCGCAGGAAGTCGATCACCTGCGCGGCCGGCAGCGGCGTGGAGAACAGCGGAATGTTTTTCTCGTCGCAGATGGCGAGGATGTCGGGCGGCGTCTCCAGCCCCTGCGCGATGATCAGCGCCGGCGGGCCGCCGGCGATCAGCTCGCCGATGACGTGGGCGCGCGTCAGCGATTTCAAACGCTGGTAGTAGTTGATTTCCTGGTGCCCGAAGACCTGGATGCGGCCCGGGTGGATGGTGTTCAGGTGGCCGACCTGGTCGGCGGCCGAGGCCACGTCGCCGGAGATCAGGCGCTCGCCGCCGGGGAAGCCGGCGAACCAGCCGAGCTGCAAACTTTCGCGATTGTCGTCGTACAGGCGTTGGATCGTCAGCGGAGTTTGCAGCATGGGTCGTCTTTACAGGAGGATGAACTAAACCTTAGTTTAACCTATAGTCCGGCGACCCAGCCGAACTCAGCCGGCGGCCTGCAGGCTGGGCACCCAGTTGATGATGCGCGCATGGACCGATTTCGGATCGGCGTCGGTGCTCAGCGCGGTGCGGAAGGCGTCGTCGGAGAACATCTCGGCGATCTCGGACAGGATCTCCAGGTGCTGCTGGGTGACGTGGTCCGGGATCAGCAGGAAGAACAGCAGGTTGACCGGCTTGCCGTCGGGCGATTCGAACGGAATCGGCTCGGCCAGGCGCACGAAGGCGGCCAGCGGCGACTTCAGGCTCTTCATGCCCTTGATGCGGCCGTGCGGCACGGCGACGCCATGGCCCAGCCCGGTCGAACCGAGGCGCTCGCGCGCGAACAGATTGTCCGACACGGTGGAGCGGGCGATGCCGCAGTTGTTTTCGAAGATCAGGCCGGCCTGCTCGAAAGCGCGCTTCTTGCTGGACACTTCCAGATCGAGCTGCACGTTTTCCAGTGAGAGTATTTTGCTAAGGTTATTCATAACGCGACATTAAATGTTGCAACGCACAAAGGTGGCATGCGAGCAGAATTATAGGCTGGTTTCTGCGCCATGTAACATGAAATCGCTCACGCCGGTCGTTGTGTTTATGTCAGCCAGCCGGCGCGCGGGCTGGGCTGTATTTGCAGCAAAGAAAGGAATCGCTATTTCTGAGTAGGAATCAGGGAAAACGCCGGTTTTTCGCCAGGGTCCGGGGCGAATTTCCGATTATTTGCGCGTTTTCTGGCCGGTGTGGCCAAATGGCGCGCCGTCGCGTGCAACCGCGCCCCATCCGCCTATCATACGCCTGATTTTTCCCGTTTGATTGGAAAAAGTGCCAGACCTATTGACGTGCGCCACGAAGATTGGACGGCTTCTGGGCGCTGCTGAAGTTGCTGCGCCAAGGGTTGATGTCCAGCCCGCCGCGCCGGGTGTAGCGGGCGTACACCGACAATTGCTGCGGCTGGCACTGGCGCAGGATGTCGGTGAAGATGCGCTCGACGCACTGCTCGTGGAACTCGTTGTGCTCGCGGAAGCCGATCAGGTAGCGCAGCAGGCTCTCCTGGTCGATCTGCGGGCCGGCGTAGTGGATCTGCACGCTGGCCCAGTCCGGCTGGCCGGTGACCAGGCAGTTCGACTTGAGCAGGTGCGAGACCAGCTTCTCCTCGACCGGCTCCTCGTCCAGCGCGGCCTTGAGCAGCTCGGGCGCCGGGCTGTAGTGGTCGATGTCGATGTCCAGCCGGTCCAGCAGCAGGCCGTCGAGCTCGCCCATCTCCACCATGCCGAATTCCTCCGGCTGGGTCAGCGAGATGTGGACGCTGGCGCCGAAGCCGTTCGACAAGTCCTGCTGCAGCAGGCTCTTCAGCGCGACCACGCTGTCGAGGCGGGTTTGGTTGAAGGAGTTCAGGTACAGCTTGAAGGACTTCGACTCGATGATGTTGGGCGAATCGGCCGGCACCGTGATGCGGGCGATCGCCACCTGCGGCTTGCCGCGCGCGTTGAGCCACGAGATTTCGTAGGCGTTCCAGATGTCGACGCCGAAGAAGGGCAGGGTGCCGGTCAGGCCCAGTTCGTCGCGCTTGCCCTGGCGCGCGATCGGGAACAACAGCTCCGGCGCGTAGTCGGTGCGGTAGGCGGAGGTTTTTCCCAGCGGGGACAAGTCGACGGTGTTGGTCATGGCGGTCTGTGTGATTCGGTGAAGGACGGCATGGTAGCGCAAACCATGCCGTCGTGCCGGGCTTAGCCCAGGAACAGCTTGTACACGGGATTGGCGCTTTCATCCCAGTAGCGGTAGCCCAGCGTGGTGAGGAACTGCGCGAACTGGTCCATTTCCTCCGGCGGCACCTGCAGGCCGATCAGGATGCGGCCGACGTCGCCGCCCTGGCTGCGGTAGTGGCACAGCGAGATGTTCCAGTTCGGCGCCATCGAATTGAGGAAGCGCATCAGCGCGCCCGGACGCTCGGGGAATTCGAAACGATACAGCAGCTCGTCCTTGGCCAGCGCGCTCTTGCCGCCGACCAGATGGCGGATGTGGGCCTTGGCCAGCTCGTCGTGGGTCAGGTCCAGCGTCTTGAAGTCGTGCTGCTCGAAGGTGCGCGCCAGCGCGCCCGACTCGCCGCGGTCGGCGATCTGCACGCCGCAGAACACATGGGCCTCGTCCTTGTCGCTGATGCGGTAGTTGAACTCGGTGACGTTGCGCGGGCCGACCAGCGCGCAGAAGCGCTTGAAGCTGCCGCGCTGTTCCGGCAGCGTGACGGCGAACACCGCCTCGCGCGCCTCGCCCAGCTCGGCGCGTTCGGCCACGAAGCGCAGGCGGTCGAAGTTCATGTTGGCGCCGCTGGCGATGGTGATCAGCGTCTCGTTCTTGATCGGGTCCTTGCTCAGCGCCGCGCGCTCGACATAGGCCTTGGCGCCGGCGATGGCCAGCGCGCCGGACGGCTCCAGGATCGAGCGGGTGTCGCTGAACACATCCTTGATGGCCGCGCTGATGGCGTCGGTGTCGACCAGGATGATGTCGTCCACATACTGCTGCACCAGGCGGAAGGTTTCCTCGCCGGCCAAGCGCACCGCCGTGCCGTCGGCGAACAGGCCCACGTCGGCCAGCGTCACGCGCTCGCCGGCCTTGACGCTGCGCGCCATGGCGTCCGAGTCCAGGCTCTGCACGCCGATGATCTTGATGTCCGGGCGGATCTGCTTGACGTAGGCGGCGATGCCGGAGATCAGGCCGCCGCCGCCGATCGGCACGAAGATCGCGTGGATGGGGCCGGAATGCTGGCGCAGGATTTCCATGCCGATGGTGCCCTGGCCGGCGATCACATCGGGATCGTCGAACGGATGGACAAAGGTCAGCTTCTGCTCCTGCTCCAGCAGCAGCGCGTGGTTGTAGGCATCGGTATAGGACTCGCCGTGCAGCACCACCTCGACGTCCGCGCCGCCGCGCACCTTGACCGCCTCGACCTTCACCTGCGGGGTGGTGGTCGGCATCACGATGACCGCGCGGCAGCCCATGCGGGCCGCCGACAGCGCCACGCCCTGGGCGTGGTTGCCGGCCGAAGCGCAGATCACGCCGCGCTTGCGCTGGGCCTCGCTCAGGTGGGCCATCTTGTTGTAGGCGCCGCGAATCTTGAAGCTGAACACGCTCTGCATGTCCTCGCGCTTGAAGTAAATTCGGTTCTCGAAGCGCTGCGACAGCGTCGGCGCGAGTTCCAGCGGGGTTTCAGTAGCGACGTCATAGACGCGCGCGGTCAGGATTTTCTTCAGATAGTCGATAGTCATGGTCTGCAAACGTAGTCATTCCGGGGTGGGGTCAAGTCTGACATTCGGACACGGGCTCTACCGTAGCAACGCGCTACGGTAGAGCCCGTGTCCGAATGTCAGACTTGACCCCAATGGGTTTTGCTCATTCAGTGCTAACTATCCGGCGTGTGACCGGGTGAAGCAGGGGCGCGGGCCGCGCGCGGATGGGCGGGCGACCGGACTGTTCAATCATGCGGTGTGCGACTCATTATAATGGACACCTTTCCTTCCGCTCAAAGAAACCGATGATCGAATCTGCAATCGCCTGGCTGCTGCACCTGTTGGCGGCGCCGGAAGTGGGCCTGACGTCGGTCTTTATCATCAGTCTTATCTCCGCCACTTTGGTGCCGTTGGGCTCGGAACCGGCGGTGTTTGCCGTCGTCAAGGCCAACCCGGCCATGTTCTGGAGCGTGATCGGCGTCGCCACCATCGGCAACACGCTGGGCGGCGCCATCGATTACTGGATGGGCTACCAGGCCAAGCAATCGTTCGCCAAGGAACGCAAGAGCCGCTGGTTCCACTGGCTGGAACGCTACGGCGCCAAGACCATGCTGCTGGCCTGGCTGCCCGGTATCGGCGATCCGCTGTGCACGCTGGGCGGCTGGCTCAAGCTGCCGTTTTGGCCCAGCATCGCCTACATGGCGGTCGGAAAACTGCTGCGCTACCTGACCATGACCTCGCTGCTGTTGTACGTGCCGGACGGGGTTTGGCACCGGATCGGCCAAATGCTCGGCTAATTTGGTGCAAGCAATCATATTGCCATAAGCGCTCAGGAATGAATTTCGTTCAGTTTTATGGTGGGTATTTATCCGTCATTGCCAAGAAAAGCCGGAATTTGCAAATTTTTGGTGGGTTATTGCAAACCGGATAGCCCCTCGGCTGTCTAAGGCTGTTCCGGCGTGGTGCGCCGCAATACGCTAAAATGACCCTCCCGGGTTCAGTCTACAAGTCCAATCTCACAATGAATGCCCCTGCACAAATTCAAGCTTTGCTGGCGGAAACGCCCCACGGTCCCGAGGCCACGCGCCTTCGTGAAATTCCTTACAACTACACGTCGTTTTCCGATCGCGAGATCGTCATCCGGCTGCTGGGCGAGGAGTCGTGGAGCTTGCTGGATGCCTTGCGCGGCGCCCGCCAGACCGGCCGTTCGGCGCGCATGCTGTACGAGGTGCTGGGCGATATCTGGGCCGTCCGCCGCAATCCGTACCTGCAGGACGACATGCTGGACAACCCGAAGCGCCGCCAGGAACTGATCGACGCCCTGCATCACCGCCTGGCCGAGGTGGACAAGCGCCGCCTGACCGTCGACGACACCGGCGACGATGCGGCACGCGAGCGCAGCACCAACGTGGCCAAGCTGTTGCGCGCGGCCGGCAAGGCGGTGGCCGACTTCGGCGAGGAGTTCAAGCAGGTCTACGATCTGCGCAAGCGCACCTACAAGGTGCTGGGCCGCTACACCGACAAGCACAACATCTGCTTCGACGGCATGAAGCGCATCTCGCACGTGACCGACGCCACCGACTGGCGCGTCGAATATCCGTTCGTGGTGCTGACCCCGGACAGCGAGGAAGAGATGGCCGGCCTGGTCAAGGGCTGTATCGAACTGGGACTGACCATCATCCCGCGCGGCGGCGGCACCGGCTACACCGGCGGCGCGATCCCGCTCACGCCGATGTCGGCCGTGATCAACACCGAGAAGCTGCTCAACATGGGCCCGGTGGAAATGAAGGTGCTGCCCGGCCTGGACCGCGAATACGCGACCATCCACACCGGCGCCGGCGTCATCACCAACAAGGTGTCCGAGGCTGCCGAGAAGGCCGGCTTCGTGTTCGCGGTCGATCCGACCTCGGCCCACGCCTCCTGCATCGGCGGCAATATCGCGATGAACGCGGGCGGCAAGAAGGCCGTGCTGTGGGGCACGGCGCTGGACAACCTGGCCTCGTGGCGCATGGTCGACCCGAACGGCGACTGGCTGGAAGTCACGCGCCTGGACCACAACCTGTCGAAGATCCACGACACGCCGCTGGCCCGCTTCAAGCTGGAGTGGACCCATCCGACCGCGCGCGGCGAGTCGAAAGGCGAGCCGTTCAAGACCGAGCTGCTGGAGATCGAAGGCCGCAAGTTCCGCAAGGAAGGCCTAGGCAAGGACGTCACCGACAAGTTCCTGGCCGGCCTGCCGGGTATCCAGAAAGAGGGTTGCGACGGCCTGATTACGTCGGGCCGCTGGATCCTGCACAAGATGCCGAAGTTCGCCCGCACCGTCTGCCTGGAGTTCTTCGGCCAGGCGCGCGACGCGATCCCGTCGATCGTGGAAATCAAGGATTACCTGGACGGCCTGCCGGCCAAGGGCGAGCAGTTCAGCACGCTGCGCCTGGCCGGCCTGGAGCACCTGGACGAGCGCTACCTGCGCGCGGTCGGCTACGCCACCAAGTCCAAGCGCGGCGTATTGCCGAAGATGGCGCTGTTCGGCGACATCGTCGGCGACGATGAGAACGCGGTCGCCATGGCCGCCTCGGAAGTGGTCCGCATCGCCAACACCCGCGTGGGCGAAGGCTTCGTGGCCGTCAGCCCGGAAGCGCGCAAGAAGTTCTGGCTGGACCGCGCCCGCACCGCCGCCATCGCCAAGCACACCAACGCCTTCAAGATCAACGAGGACGTGGTGATCCCGCTCAACCGCATGGGCGAGTACACCGACGGCATCGAGCGCATCAACATCGAACTGTCGATCAAGAACAAGCTGCAATTGGCCGATGAGCTGCAGCAGTTCTTCGCCGCCGGCAATCTGCCGATCGGCAAGAGCGACGACGCCGACGACGCCGTCGGCGACGCCGAAATGCTGGGCGACCGCGAGCAGCAGGCGCAAGCGCTGCTGACCCAGGTGAAGGCGCGCTGGACCTTCCTGCTGGCCGAGCTCGACAAGCCGCTGACCGCCGTCACCGCGCAACTGGCCGAGCTGGGCCTGGAGCGCCTGCTGCCGGTGTTCGACGAGCGCCTGAAGACCCAGCCGGACGCGACCTTGTTCGACGTGGTGCAGGACCGCACCATCCGCGTCACCTGGAAGCAGGAAATCCGCGCCCAGCTGCGCCAGATCTTCAACGGCGCCGCCTACAAGCTGATCCTCGACGAAGCGACCGCCATCCACAAGCGCGTGCTGCGCGGCCGCGTGTTCGTGGCGCTGCACA
Source organism: Duganella sp. BJB1802 (assembly GCF_013369445.1). NCBI lineage: Bacteria > Pseudomonadati > Pseudomonadota > Betaproteobacteria > Burkholderiales > Oxalobacteraceae > Duganella > Duganella sp. BJB1802. The sequence goes on from NZ_JABWEF010000010.1 coordinate 9,607, forward strand.
TGCACGCCGGCGACGGCAACGTGCACACCAACCTGCCGGTCAACTCGGACCACTACGAGATGCTGCAACTGGCGCACCAGGCTGTCGCGCGCATCATGACGCTGGCCCGTTCGCTCAACGGCGTGATCTCGGGCGAGCACGGCATCGGCATCACCAAGCTGGAGTTCCTGACCGAAGAAGAGATCGGCCCGTTCCGCGACTACAAGCTGCGCGTCGACCCGGAAGGCCGCTTCAACAAGGGCAAGCTGCTGAACCTGGCCGGCATGGAAGCCGATTTGTCCAACGCCTACACGCCGTCGTTCGGCCTGATGGGCCACGAATCGCTGATCATGCAGCAAAGCGACATCGGCGAGATCGCCAACAGCGTCAAGGACTGTCTGCGCTGCGGCAAGTGCAAGCCGGTGTGCTCGACCCACGTGCCGCGCGCCAACCTGCTGTACTCGCCGCGCGACAAGATCCTGGCGACCTCGTCGCTGATCGAAGCCTTCCTGTACGAAGAGCAGACCCGCCGCGGCATCTCGATCAAGCACTGGGAAGAATTCGAGGACGTGGCCGACCACTGCACGGTCTGCCATAAATGCGTGACGCCATGTCCGGTCAACATCGACTTCGGCGACGTGTCGATGAACATGCGCAACTTGCTGCGCAAGATGGACAAGAAGAGCTTCAATCCCGGCAAGTCGGCGGCGATGTTCTTCCTCAACGCCACCGATCCGGCCACCATCAACGCCACCCGCGCGGCGATGGTCGGCATCGGCTACAAGGCCCAGCGCCTGGGCAACGACTTGCTGAAGAAATTCGCCAAGAAGCAGACCAAGGCGCCGCCTCCAACGGTGGGCAAGCCCAAGGTGCGCGAGCAGGTGATCCACTTCATCAACAAGAAGATGCCGGGCGGCCTGCCGAAGAAAACCGCGCGCGCCTTGCTGGACATCGAGGACGACAAGGTGATCCCGATCATCCGCAATCCCAAGGCCACCAACGCCGACACGGAAGCGGTGTTCTACTTCCCTGGCTGCGGCTCGGAGCGCCTGTTCTCGCAGGTGGGCCTGGCCACGCAGGCCATGCTGTGGGAAGTGGGCGTGCAGACCGTGCTGCCGCCGGGCTACCTGTGCTGCGGCTATCCGCAGCGCGGCTCGGGCGAGTACGACAAGGCCGAGAAGATGATGACCGATAACCGCGTGCTGTTCCACCGCATGGCCAACACGCTCAACTATCTGGACATCAAGACCGTGCTGGTCTCGTGCGGCACCTGCTACGACCAGCTGGCGACCTACGAGTTCGACAAGATCTTCCCGGGCTGCCGCATCATGGACATCCATGAGTACCTGATGGAGAAGCAGGTCAAGCTGGAAGGCGTGACCGGCACGCGCTATATGTACCACGAGCCTTGCCACACGCCGATGAAGATGCAGGAGGCGACCAAGACCGTCAACTCGCTGATCCAGACGCACGACAACGTCAAGATCGAGAAGAACGACCGCTGCTGCGGCGATTCGGGCACGCTGATGATCGCGCGTCCCGACATCTCGACGCAGGTGCGCTTCCGCAAGGAAGAGGAAGTCATCAAGGGTGCGGACAAGCTGCGCGCCGACGGCTTCGACGGCGAAGTGAAGATCCTGACCAGCTGCCCGGCCTGCCTGGGCGGCGTGTCGCGCTACGGCGAGGACGCGGGCACGACGGCCGACTACATCGTGGTCGAGATCGCCAAGCACCTGCTGGGCGAGAACTGGATGGCCGACTACGTCAAGCGCGCCAACGACGGCGGCATCGAGCGGGTGCTGGTGTAATGGCCTGCGACCTGTGCGCCTTGCTGGCGGCGCCCGCCGCCGGCGCCGTCATCTGGAGCGACCGCCAGCTGTCGGTGGTCGCCGTGGACGAGGCCGAGTATCCGGGCTTCACGCGCGTGGTGTGGAACGCCCACGTCAAGGAAATGACCGACCTGTCGCCGGCCGAACGCGGCCGCGTGATGGAGGTGGTGTGGGCGGTCGAGTCCGCACAGCGCGCGGTGATGGCGCCGGAAAAGATCAACCTGGCCAGCTTTGGCAACATGACGCCGCATGTGCACTGGCACGTGATCCCGCGCTACGTGGACGACGCGCACTTCCCGAATCCGACCTGGGCTGCCGCGCAGCGCGCGTCGGCGCCGGAGGTGCTGGCTGCGCGCCGCGCATTGCTGCCGGCCCTGCACGCGGCGATCATCGAACGTTTGAAAGCATAAACCATGAGCAAGCAACCGACCGGCCTGACCGTCCACAACAAATCCAAAGTGCTGGACATCGAATTCGACGATGGCGCCTCGTTCTCGATTCCGTTCGAGCTGCTGCGCGTGTATTCGCCGTCGGCCGAGGTGAAGGGGCATGGGGAAGGGCAGGAGGTGCTACAGGTGGGCAAGCGCGAAGTGGGCATCGCGGCGATGGACCCGGTGGGCAACTACGCGGTGCAGCCGACCTTCACCGACGGCCACAACACGGGCTTGTACACCTGGGATTACCTGTACAAGCTGGGCAATGAGAAAGACGCCTTGTGGGCCAACTACATGGATCGCCTGCACGCATCAGGCTTCGAGGGTGACAGCGGCCGCGAAACCGGCGTCACGCTGACCGGCCCCGGTGGGCAGAACCACAAGGGCTGCGGCCACAAGCACTAAGTCTCTTAACGCGTGACGTGCTCACGCAGCACGTAGGCGAAGATCGCTCGCACATGCAGAGGTAGCTCGCGTAGTGCCTCGATATTAATGGATGGCGCGGCGCTGGAAGACGGCGGGGCGGAAGCCGGTGTCCGGGTTTCTCCCCAATCCTTGTACGGCGACATCTCCACTTGTCGTTTGCGTTCCGCTCTGTCGCGCGCGATCTCATCATGCAGCGCGTCTATCTCTGCCCGCGATTTTTCGTCTAGTTCTGGAATCTCCAGGTCGGGCGGAATTTCCACGTCATATATTTTCATAGCGATTCTCCATCAGTTCAAAGGGGGTTACCAGTTCGGGCAGATGCAGCCTCTGCGCGTTGATTAGTATCCTTAGAAGTCGGAATTGCCCGGCGTTGGCGATGTCCCGGCAATTCCACGTGAGCAGGATTTCGCTCCGGTTCTGCGCGGCACAGGCAATGTGCTCGGCGGATTTCATGGCTCTTGCGTTTAGACCGCCTCCGCAGATTAAAAGTTCGGCAATGCCTTCCGTTCGGCCGCCATCGGGTAACCGGGGCAAAAATTCAATCTTTCTCAAGCGGCGCGCCATGCTGAGCGGATCGCCGTGCCTTATTTCCGCGATGACGTACTCGGAAACATACGTGTTGGTTGCGTCGCAGCGGGTATCCCACCAAAGCTGGGTCAGCTGCTGGCAGGCACGGATGATCGGATTAGGACTTGGCGGATCGGCCAAGTGCAAAATGACGGAGGTGTCGAGATAGACGGTGGGCGGCATGGCGGAACCTCTGATGGCTTCAGCCAGATTAGCCCGTCCGGTTGGCCGCGGCTTCGGCTAAATCAAACGGATTTCATCAAGCTGTCACAGCGCCGTGCGATAGTTGGCGGTTTCGCTTGAGGGGAGTTGGCATGAGGGATGTTTGCAGAGGTTGGTTGCTGGCGCTGGCCTTGGTCGCCGCGCCTTTGAGCGCCCAGGAATACTTTGGCGATGCGCGGCCCGATGCGCCGGAACTCGCTGCGCGCGGCCAACTGCCGGTCGGCGTACGCACGCTGACTGCCGAGCATGCGGACCAGCTCGACATCCTGCGTTACAGCGACGCCAATACCAACCCGCGCTACAGCCGCAAGCTGACGCTCGAAGTCTGGTACCCCGCCCAACTCCAGCCTGGCCAAAAAGAACATACGGTTTATACCGATGTGCTCGGCTCCGGCCCGAACGATCCGGCCCGTCCCAACACGCCGTTCACCTTCAACGGCCGCGCCGCGCGCGACGCCGTGCCTCAAGCCCCGGCCGCCACCGCGCCGGCCGGCGGCTATCCGCTGGTGATCGTCTCGCACGGCTATCCCGGCTCGCGCATGCAGATGAGCTACCTGACCGAGAACCTCGCCTCCAAAGGCTACGTCGTGGTGGCGATCGACCATCCCGAGTCGACCCGCGCCGACAAGGCCGGCTTCGCCAGCACGCTGCTGAACCGCGCGCAGGACGACCTGTTCGTGCTGCAAACCGTGGCCGCGTGGAGCCAGCCCGGCAGCGGCCACTTCCTGTCCGGCCTGGTCGACGCCGACAACACCGCGCTGGTCGGCTACTCGATGGGCGGCTACGGCGCGCTCAACACGGTCGGCGCCGGCGTCAGCCCGGTGGCGGTGGCGTTCGTCCCCGGCGGCAAGCTGGCCGTCAACCAGCAGGGCAACGCGCAATACGAGGCGCGGCGCGATCCGCGCATCAAGGCGGTGGTGGCGTTCGCGCCTTGGGGCGGCGCGCACAAGGTGTGGGAGCCGGCCGGCCTGGCCGGCGTGCGTACGCCAACGCTGTTCGTCAGCGGCGACCAGGACGACGTGGCCGGCTATCAGGACGGCGTGCTGCGCCTGTTCGAGGGCGCCATCCACGCCGACCGCTACCTGCTGACCTACCAGGGCGGCCGCCACAACTCGGCGCCGAACCCGCCGTCGCCGGCCATGCTGGCCAACTTCGACGATTTCATGTCCTATGCCGAGCCGGTGTGGGACAGCCGTCGCATCAACAACATCAACCAGCATTTCGTGACGGCCTTCCTCGGCGTCCACCTCAAGCAGCAGCCGTTCCAGCCCTACCTGGACCTGCCGCCGCTGGGCGCGGACGGCACCATCAAGCCCGATCCGGGCCTGTGGAAGGGTTTTCCCAAGCGCGCTGCGCTGGGACTGGCGTGGCGGCACCTGCCGGCGCAGTAGCGTCTTGTATAATGCAGGCAAACTAACAGGCCTGCCTATCATGACCAATACCACTCACTTCGGTTACAAAACCGTCGCGGAAGACCAGAAGGTCCGCGAAGTCGCCAAGGTTTTCCATTCTGTCGCCGCCAAGTACGACATCATGAACGACGTCATGTCGGCCGGCCTGCACCGCATCTGGAAGATGTTCACCATCGCCAATGCCGGCGTGCGTCCCGGTTTCAAGTGCCTGGACATCGCCGGCGGCACCGGCGACCTGGCCAAGGTGTTCGCCAAACAGGCCGGCCCGACCGGCGAGGTATGGCTCACCGACATCAACGAGTCGATGCTGCGCGTCGGCCGCGACCGCCTCTTGAATCGCGGCCTGACGACCCCCACCTTGTTGTGCGACGCCGAGAAACTGCCGTTCCCGGACAATTATTTCGACCGCGTCAGCGTCGCCTTCGGCCTGCGCAACATGACCCACAAGGACCAGGCGCTGGCGGAAATGCGCCGCGTGCTCAAGCCGGGCGGCAAGCTGCTGGTGCTGGAATTCTCGAAGGTGGCGGAGCCGCTGCAGAAGCCCTACGACATCTACTCGTTCAAGGTGCTGCCGTGGATGGGCCAGAAGATCGCCGGCGATGCCGAAAGCTATCGCTACCTGGCCGAATCGATCCGCATGCACCCGGACCAGGAAACGCTGAAGACCATGATGGAAGAGGCGGGCCTGGAACGTGTCACGTATTACAACCTGACGGCGGGTGTGGCCGCTTTACACACCGGTATCAAACTGTAGTCATAGGAATAGCATGTACATCAAGAAAATCCTGATCGGCGCCGTGCTGGCCGTGTCCGCACTGTCGATGCTGGCCGAGGCGACCGCCCGTCCAATGGGCGGCGGCCGTACGATCGGACGCCAGTCGCAAAACGTCAGCCGCATGCCGCCGGCCACCGCGCCGGCGCCCGCGCCGCGCCAGGCCGCGCCCGCGCCTGCACCGGCCGCTCCGGCCGCGATTCCGCCGAAGCCGGCCAGCCCGTGGAAGGGCATCCTGGGCGGCGCGCTGCTGGGCCTGGGCATCGGCGCCTTGTTTTCGCACTTCGGCATGGGCGGCGCCATCGGCAGCCTGTTCGGCACGCTGATCCTGCTGGCGCTGGTGGGCGGCGTGGTGTTCCTCATCGTCCGCCTGGTCCGTGGCCGCGCACAACCGGCGCCGGCCGCGTTTGGCGGCAATGGCGGCGGCAACAATGTGTACCAGATGCAGCCAAGCCGCACGCCGGACATCGGTTCGCGCCTGCAGCCCGAGCCGGTGCAGCAGGCCGCCGCGCCGGTCGCTCACACACCATGGGGCGTGCCGGCCGACTTCGACGCGCCGTCCTTCCTGCGCGTGGCCAAGAGCAATTTCATCCGCCTGCAAGCGGCCTGGGACAAGGGCGACTCGGCCGACATCCGCGAATTCACCACCCCCGAGGTGTTTGCCGAGCTCAAGATGCAGATCAGCGAGCGCGGCGCGCAAAAGGACTACACCGATGTCGTCACCATCGACGCCGAGCTGCTGGGCATCGAAACCAGCGACCACGACTACCTGGCCAGCGTCAAGTTCACCGGCACCATCAAGCCCGCGCCGGACGCGCTGGCCGAGCCGTTCAACGAGGTGTGGAACCTGTCCAAGCCGGTGTCCGGCGCATCCGGCTGGATGCTGGCCGGGATCCAGCAACTTGCGTAATTGCCGTAAATTCCCGGCAAGCTGGTAAGATCAGGACCGCCCGTATTTTCGGGCGGTTTTGCTTTGCGGTTTTTGTTTTCATGGTTAGCGAATGACACCACCGAATTTCTCCGCCGCGGCGCCGGCCAGCGCCGCCATCAATCACCTGCTGGCGCAGGAGCCCTGGGCGCGCAAGGAACTGCTGCGCCACGCCGGCAAGATCGCCGCCATCGACACCGGCGCCGTCGTGCTGCGCCTGCGCGTGACGGCCGACGGCATGCTGGAGGCCGCCCCGCCCGAGGAGCCGGCGCGCGTCACGATCCGCGTCAAGCTGTCCGACTTGCCGCTGATCGCGCAGAACCGCGAGCGCGCCTTTTCCTACGTGCAGATCGAGGGCGACGCCGAATTCGCCAACGCCATCTCCAGCCTGAGCAAGTCGCTGCGCTGGGAAGCCGAGCACGACCTGGAAAAAGTGGTGGGCCCGATCGCCGCCGTGCGCGTGGTGTCCGGCGCGCGCGCCGCGTTCGAGGCGATCCGCAACGGCCACCAGAAGCTGGCCGAGAACGTCGCCGAATTCCTGCTCGATGAAAAACCCGTGCTGATCCGCCCGCAAACGGTGGAAGCCTTCTCGGCCGACGTGGTGCGCCTGCGCGACGACGTCGAGCGCGCCGCCAAGCGCCTGGCCAAACTGGAACAGAAACTGGACCCCAAAAAATGATGTTGAAATTCCTACGCCTGCTGAAGATCCTGCGGGTATCGGTGCAGTACGGCCTCGACGAAATCGCCATCTCCGGCCTGAAAAAGCCGCGCATCGCCAAGCTGATCGACACCGTGTTCTTCTGGCGCGACCTGTCGGCGCCGCGCGGCGTGCGCCTGCGCATGGCGCTCGAGGAGCTGGGGCCGATCTTCGTCAAGTTCGGCCAGGTGCTGTCGACCCGCCGCGACCTGATCCCGGCCGACCTGGTCGAGGAACTGTCGCGCCTGCAGGACCGCGTGCCGCCGTTCGATTCCGACCTGGCCATCGCGCAGATCCGCAAGTCGCTCGGCGCCCATCCCGACCAGCTGTTCGCCAGCTTCGAGCGCACGCCGGTGGCGTCGGCCTCGATCGCGCAGGTGCACTTCGCCACGCTCAAGGACGGCAAGCAGGTGGCGGTCAAGGTGCTGCGTCCCGGCATGAAGAAGTCCATCGACGAGGACGTCGCGCTGATGCATATCGCGGCGGAATGGATAGGCCGCATCTGGTCCGACAGCAAACGCCTCAAGCCGAGGGAAGTCGTCGCCGAGTTCGACAAGTACCTGCACGACGAGCTGGACCTGATGCGCGAGGCCGCCAACGCCAGCCAGCTGCGCCGCAACTTCGCCGACTCCCAGCTGCTGCTGGTGCCGGAGATGTACTGGGACTACTGCTCCAATAGCGTGATCGTGATGGAGCGCATGCACGGCATCCCGGTGTCGCAGATCGACCGCCTGGAGGCGGCCGGCGTGGACCTGAAAAAACTCTCCAGCGACGGCGTCGAGATCTTCTTCACGCAGGTGTTCCGCGACGGCTTCTTCCACGCCGATATGCATCCGGGGAACATCCTGGTGTCGGTCGATCCGCAGAGCTTCGGCCGCTACATCGCGCTCGACTTTGGCATCGTCGGCACCTTGAACGACTTCGACAAGGACTACCTGTCGCAGAACTTCCTGGCCTTCTTCCGCCGCGACTACAAGCGCGTGGCCGAGGCCCACATCGAGTCCGGCTGGGCGCCCAAGGAAACCCGCGTCGACGAGCTGGAGTCGGCCGTGCGCGCCTGCTGCGAGCCGATCTTCGACCGGCCGCTGAAGGACATCTCCTTCGGCCAGATCCTGCTGCGCTTGTTCCAGACCTCGCGCCGCTTCAACGTCGAAGTGCAGCCGCAACTGGTGCTGCTGCAAAAGACGCTGCTCAACATCGAAGGCCTGGGCCGCCAGCTCGATCCCGACCTGGACCTGTGGAAGACAGCCAAGCCCTACCTGGAGAACTGGATGGCCGAGCAGGTTGGCTGGCAGGGCATGTGGCAGCGCCTGAAGGCGGAGGCGCCGCGCTACACCCACGTGCTGCCGCAACTGCCGCGTCTGCTGCACCGCGCGCTGGAGCAGCAGGGCGAGAAGCCGTCCGACAACGCCGAGCTGATCAAGGTGCTGATCCACGAGCAGCAGCGCACCAACCGGTTGCTGAGCCTGGTGATCTACTTCGCCTGCGCGTTCGGCGTCGGCGTGGCCGGCCACCAGCTGTACCTGCGCTGGCATCACTTCGTCTGACCATGGCGGACTTTGAACAGCGCGACCCGATGTCGCCGGCGTTCTGGGACGAGCGCCTCGAGCGCCGGTTCACGCCCTGGGACCGGGGCGGCGTGCCGCAGGCGCTGCGCGGGTTCGCCGCCGCCAGCGCGCCGCTGACCACGCTGATACCCGGCTGCGGCTCGGCCTACGAGCTGGCCTTCCTGGCCGACGCCGGCTGGGACGCGGTCGCCATCGATTTCTCGCCGGCGGCGGTGGCGGCCGGCAAGGCGGCGGTGGGCCCGCACGCGGCGCGCGTGGTCGAAGCCGATTTCTTCACGTGGCAGCCGCAGCGGCCACTGCAACTGATCTACGAGCGCGCCTTCCTGTGCGCCTTGCCGCGCGCGATGCGGCCGCGGGTGGCGGCACGCTGGGCTGATTTGCTGGCGCCGGGCGCGCTGCTGGCCGGCTATTTCTTCTTCGACGACGCGCCCAAGGGCCCGCCGTTCGGCATCACGCGCGCCGAGCTGGACGCCTTGCTGCAAGCCGGCTTCGAGTGCATCGCCGACGACGCGGTCGGCGATTCCATCCCCGTGTTCAAGGACAAGGAGCGCTGGATGATCTGGCGCCGTCGGGGCGAAATCGGCGGCTGATGGCCCTTGGTCATCGGAAACAGGCAGCTTGCCGGGAAAAAGCTTTATAATTCAGGGTTTTGATGATTTTTGCGGAGTAATAGATGCCGATCTACGCCTACCGCTGCGAGGCATGTGGTTTTGCCAAGGATGTCTTGCAGAAGATTTCCGACCCGCAGCTGACTGTTTGCCTGTCGTGCGGCAAAGAAACGTTTAAGAAACAATTGACCGCCGCCGGCTTCCAGTTGAAGGGTTCGGGCTGGTACGTGACCGATTTCCGTGGCGGCACGCCGCCGGCGACCGGTACCGCGACCGGACCGGCCGCGCCCGCGCCGACGGACACGCCGGCCGCCGCGCCGGCCGCGCCGGCCACCGGCACGAAGTCGGACTGAAACGCGGATCCACCGCAGCCACACCCACTTCAAGAGTAATCGATGCGTAAATATTTCATTACCGGCTTGCTGGTCCTGGTGCCCTTGGCGATTACCGCCTGGGTGCTGAACCTGATCATCGGCACCATGGACCAGTCGCTGCTGTTGATACCGAAAGACCACCGGCCGGACATGAAGCAGCTGATCGGGGTCGATCTGCCCGGCCTGGGCGCGCTGCTGACGGTCCTCATCGTGTTCCTGACCGGCCTGCTGACCAACAACCTGGTCGGCAATTACGTGGTCAAGCTGTGGGAAAAACTGCTGACCCGCATCCCGGTCGTCAGTTCGCTGTATTCCAGCGTCAAGCAGGTGTCGGACACGCTGTTCTCGTCGTCCGGCAACGCTTTCCGCAAGGCGGTGCTGATTCCGTACCCGCACCAGAACTCGTACACCATCGCCTTCCTGACCGGCACCCCCGGCGGCGACGTCAAGAACCATCTGGTGGGCGACTATGTCAGCGTCTACATCCCGACCACGCCGAACCCGACGTCGGGCTTTTTCCTGATGATGGCGCGCAAGGACGTGGTCGAGCTCGACATGTCCGTCGATGCGGCCCTGAAGTACATCGTGTCGATGGGTGTGGTGGCGCCGGAAGAGGCGCCCAAGATCATCGACACCGCCGGCAAATAAAAGATTAACTGAGTAACTTAACCTGAACCGAGAAATAAACATGTCCTCAATGCGTACTCACTACTGCGGCCTCACCACTGAAGCGCTGCTTGGCCAAACCGTCAGCCTGTGCGGCTGGGTACATCGTCGCCGCGACCACGGTGGCGTGATCTTCATCGACCTGCGCGACCGCGAGGGCCTGGTGCAGATCGTCTGCAATCCGGAGCAGGCTGAAGTATTCAAGGCCGCCGAAGCCGTACGCAACGAGTTCTGCCTGCGCGTCACCGGCGTGGTCAAGGACCGCCTGGCCGGCACTGTCAACGCCAACCTGAAGTCGGGCAAGATCGAAGTGGTCTGCTCGCAGCTGGAAGTGCTGAACCCATCCGTGGCCGTGCCGTTCCAGCTGGACGACGACAACCTGTCGGAAACCACCCGCCTGACCCACCGCGTGCTGGACCTGCGCCGTCCACAGATGCAGAACAACCTGCGCCTGCGCTACAAGGTCACGATGGAAGTGCGCAAGTACCTCGACGAGCTGGGCTTCATCGACATCGAAACCCCGATGCTGACCAAGTCGACCCCGGAAGGCGCGCGCGACTACCTGGTGCCGTCGCGCGTCAACGCCGGCAACTTCTTCGCGCTGCCGCAATCGCCGCAGCTGTTCAAGCAGCTGCTGATGGTCGCCAACTTCGACCGCTACTACCAGATCACCAAGTGCTTCCGCGACGAAGACCTGCGCGCCGACCGCCAGCCTGAATTCACCCAGATCGACTGCGAGACCTCGTTCCTGACCGAACAGGAAATCCGCGACCTGTTCGAAGACATGATCCGCAAGGTGTTCCGCAACACCATGAACGTCGAGCTGCCCAACCCGTTCCCGGTGATGGACTTCGCCGAAGCGATGGGCAAGTACGGTTCGGACAAGCCGGACATGCGCGTCAAGCTGGAATTCACCGACCTGACCGAAGTGATGAAGGACGTCGACTTCAAGGTGTTCTCGGGCGCCGCCAACATGCCCAACGGCCGCGTGGTCGGCCTGCGCGTACCGAAGGGCGGCGACATGCCCCGTTCGGAAATCGACGCCTACACCCAGTTCGTCGCCATCTACGGCGCGCGCGGCCTGGCCTACATCAAGGTCAACGAGAAGGCCAAGGGCCGCGACGGCCTGCAATCGCCTATCGTCAAGAACCTGCACGACGCCGCGCTGGCCAAGGTGCTGGAACTGACCGGCGCCGAGGACGGCGACCTGATCTTCTTCGGCGCCGACAAGGCCAAGGTGGTCAACGACGCCATCGGCGCGCTGCGCGTCAAGATCGGCCATTCGGAATTCGGCAAGAAGGCCGGCCTGTTCGACGACGTCTGGTCGCCGCTGTGGGTGATCGACTTCCCGATGTTCGAATACGACGAAGAGTCGGACCGCTGGACCGCGACCCACCACCCGTTCACCGCGCCGAAGGACGGCCATGAGGACTGGCTGGAAACCAATCCGGGCGCCTGCATCGCCAAGGCCTACGACATGGTCCTGAACGGCTGGGAGCTGGGTGGCGGTTCGATCCGTATCCACCGCGAGGAAGTACAGTCGAAAGTGTTCCGCGCCCTGAAGATCGACGCCGACGAAGCCCGCCTGAAGTTCGGCTTCCTGCTCGACGCGCTGCAATACGGCGCGCCGCCGCACGGTGGCCTGGCGTTCGGCCTGGACCGTATCGTGACCCTGATGACCAAGTCCGATTCGATCCGCGACGTGATCGCCTTCCCGAAAACCCAGCGCGCCCAGTGCCTGCTGACCCAGGCGCCGTCGGAAGTGGACGAGAAGCAGTTGAAGGAACTGCACATCCGTCTGCGCGCCGCCGAGCCGAAAGTGGCAAGCTAAATCTTTGCAATGGAAAGGGCGCTTCGGCGCCTTTTCTTTTATCCGAACCATGAAGCCTTACAAGATTCCCGAGTCGGTGCTGGTGGTGATCCACACGGCCGACCTGCAAGTGCTGCTGATCGAGCGCGCCGACCGCCCCGGCTACTGGCAGTCGGTGACCGGCTCGCTGGACGCGCCCGACGAGCCGCTGCTCGACACCGCCCGCCGCGAGCTGTTCGAGGAGACCGGCATCGTCGCCGACGGCGAGACCATCGTGCTGCGCGACTGGCGGCTGTCCAACGTCTACACCATCTACCCGGTGTGGCGCCACCGCTACGCGCCGGGCGTGACCGAGAACACCGAGCACGTGTTCAGCGTCGAGGTGCCGCGCGACATCGCCATCACGCTGGCCCCGCGCGAGCACCTGAACCACGTCTGGCTGCCCTGGCTGGAGGCGGCCGATCGTTGTTTTTCTTCCTCCAACGCTGAAGCTATATTACAATTGACAAGATATTGCCGTACGGCATAATTTTTTTCAGTTCGCGGCTTCCCTGTTCATTCCGATTCTTTTTGCATAGAATCAAGAGGCAGGCCCGTCTGACGGCCCGCTTCCAGGAGAACCCGCATGACCAGCCCCACCAAGTCCAGCCCGGCGTCGTTTGTTTTCGATTCCGGCACCTTGTCCGTCGACGCGCTGCTGAGCGGCTACAAGTGGGGCGGCGGCGTCGGCACGGGCGCCACGGTCAGCTACAGCTTCCCGTTTTCCTTCGGCTCGGCCGTCTTCAGCGGACCGGGCGGCGGCAGCTACTCCGACCTGGACGAGCCGCACGCCAGCCAGCATTACGGCCTCGACACGGTGCAGCAGGCGGCCGCGCAGACCGCGCTGCAGGCCTGGGCCAACGTCGCCAACGTCAAGCCGGTGCTGGTGGCCGACACCACCACCTCGGTCGGCGACATCCGCCTGGCCTGGACCTCGGCCAGCGAGACCGCCAGCGACGGCGGCGCCGCCTGGGGCTGGGCCAGCTTCCCGAGCAGCATCTACCCGTCCGGCGGCGACGTCTGGATCAGCACCGACGCGGACGGCGCACTCAGCAGTAATGACTGGTCGGTGGGCTCGTACAACTACATGTCGCTGGTGCACGAGCTGGGCCACGCGCTCGGCCTCAAGCATCCCTTCGAGGACAATCCGGTCGATCCGGCGCACTCCACCCGCCAGTACTCGGTGATGGCCTACGACGATGCGCCGCACAGCCTGTTTGTCCGCGTCACCGACAGCGCCAATTCGGCCTCGTGGAAGTCCTACACCGTGGTGCCGAACTCGCCGATGCTGGACGACATCGCGGCGATGCAATACCTGTACGGCGCCAACACCACCTACCACACCGGCAACGACACCTACACCTTCGATCCGTCCACGCCGTTCCTGACCACCATCTGGGACGCGGGCGGCAACGACACCATTTCGATCGCCAACTTCAGCAACGGTTCGCTGATCGACCTGCAGCAGGGGCACTACTCGTCCATCCACATTCCGTCCGACACCGGCGCCGGCATCAACTGGCAGACCGATCCGCCGGTGCCCACCTACGACGGCACCGACAACCTGGCCATCGCCTACGGCACGGTGATCGAGAACGCCATCGGCGGCAGCGGCAGCGACACGCTGATCGGCAACAGCGGCAGCAACCACCTGCAGGGCAATGGCGGCCACAACATCATCGACGGCGGCGCCGGCACCGACACCGCCGTCTACACGGGCGCCTTCGGCAGCTACACGCTGGCCGCCAGCGGCGCCGGCTATACGGTCACGTCCAAGATCGATCCGGGCCAGAGCGACACCCTGAGCAATATCGAGCGCCTGGCGTTCGCCGACGGCACCATGGCGCTGACCCAGGCCGCCGTGGACGAGGATGCGGCGCGCGCGCCCTATGTGGCGATGGCGCAGAAATTCTATATCGCGTATTTCGGCAATCCCGCCGACCCCGGTGGCCTGAGCGGCATGGTCAGCCAGATGATGACCACCCACGCGCCGACCACCACCGGCGGCTTCATCACGGCGTACTACAGCAACGCCACCGTCAAGGCGATGGTGGACAACTTCGCCCTCAGCTCCGACCCCGCCGCGCTGGGCAACGGCAGCGACCTGGATTTCCTGACCGCGATCTATGCCCACGTGCTGGGCCGCGCCCCGGACGAGGGCGTGAATTACTGGGTCAACTCGCTTAAGGCCGGCTTGCCGCGCCCGCTGGCCGCGCTCAGCGTGCTGGAAGGCGCGGAGCACAACACCAGCGCCCAGGGCCTGATCGACGGCGCGCTGGTGAACAACCGCCTGGTGGTCGCCTCCAATTTCACGTCGCTGCTCGATACGCCCGCCGAACTGGCCGGCTACTCCGGCAGCGCCGCGGCGTCCGTGGCGCGCGCCTTGCTGGCGCACGTCGACCAGAACACCAGCGTGCTCGCCTACGAGTCCACGGTGATGCAGACGGTGGCCAACCTGGCGGGCGGCGTCCAGAGCAGCGCCGGGCCGCACGAGGTGGTGCTGGTCGGCACCAGCACGCTCGAGCACGCCTGGGCCTAGGCCCGCGTTGTGTGCGGCGGCATACGCCGCAATTCCGGACTCAGGGTTAGAATACAAGGATGAAAATCCGAGTCGCGACCTACAACATCCACAAGGGCGTGTCCGCCATCCGCAGCGAACCGCGTGTGCTGGCGCTCAAGCAGGCGATCGGCCTGTTCGACGCCGACGTGGTGTTCCTGCAGGAGGTGCAGGGCAAGCACGACCTGAACGCCGCCAAGTACGGCGCCGAGCACCTGGGCCACAAGCACTGGCCGGCCGCCGCGCAGCACGAGTATTTCGCCGGCGAGTCGCGCCACGCCCACGCCGCCTACGGCATGAACGCGGTGTACGACCACGGCCACCACGGCAACGCGCTGCTGAGCGCCTTCCCGATCGCCAACCAGGCCAACCACGACGTCTCCGACCACGCCTACGAGCAGCGCGGCATCCTGCACTGCGTGCTCAACACGCCCAAGGGCGCGGTGCATTGCTACGTGGTCCACCTGGGCCTGTTCGAGGCGGGCCGGCGGCGCCAGACCCAGGCGCTGATCTCGGCCGTGCGCGCCTCGGCGCCGGACGGCGAGCCGGTCATCATCGCCGGCGATTTCAACGACTGGCGCAACACCCTCAGCGCCGAGCTGCGCAACGCGCTCGGCGTGGTCGAGGCCTTCGACCAGATCGGCTCCAACTCCACCCTCGACGAGCTGGTGCGTACGCTGCGCCGCAAGCCCGGCGTCACGCCGGCGCGCACCTTTCCGGCGGCGCTGCCGTTCTTCCGGCTGGACCGCATCTACGTGCGCGGCTTCAAGGTCGAGACGGCCGAGGTGATGCACGGCAGCCTGTGGGCCAAGCTGTCCGACCACGCGCCCATCGTCGCCGGCCTGGCGCTGGCCTGACGCATAGGCGGACCGTTATTTGCGCACCAGCGTCGCGCTGTCGAGCTTGACGTCCAGCTGCTGCAGGCTGCTGTTCAGCATGACGAGGTTGGTCTTGTTGGCCACCAGTTCCTTGAGGCGCGCCTCGAAGGCGTCGAGGTGGCGGGTGCAGGGGCTGAGCTTGGCGAAGGCGAAGTAATTCTTGTCCTCGGTCAGGAAGGGGCGCATCGCCATGAACTGCGCGCCGCCGCCGTGGCGCGCCAGCCACGCCTCGCCGGTGAACAGGCCGCTGACGAAATAATCGATGCGGCCCAGGCCCAGCTTGCGGAAGTTGCTGTCGGCCGTGCCCGATTCCTCCAGCCGCAGGTGGGCGGCGGAAAACGCCGAGAACTCGCGGCCGAAGGTGTTGCCGAGCGCGATGCCGCCCTTGTGGCTGGCCAGGTCCTGCCAGGTGTTGAAGATGAAGGCGTGCTGGCGCGGCACGAACACCGCTACCGGATTGGGGAAGGCCGGCGTCCGCACGAAGTCCAGGTAGCGTTCGCGCTCGGGCTGGATCTTCAGCGTCGCCACCAGGTCGATCTTGCCGGCCGCCGCCGTGGCCAGCACTCGCTTCCACGGGCCGACGTAGCGCACCTCGTAGGGGATCTTCAAATCGGCCAGGATGCGGGTGGCCAGCTCGACGCTGGGGCCGCGCAGCGTCGTGCCGTCGTACCAGTGCAGCGGCGGATAGTCGGGGTCGGCGGACACCACCACCTTGGCGCAGTCGGCCAGCACGGCCGCCGCCGCCGGCTGCAGGCAGGACAACAGCAACATCATCGACAGGCTACGCATGCTCCGGGCGCTCCATTCCCACAGGGGTTGCAATTTATTATAGGCTTGTTTCGCGCCGTGTTCGTGAACTCAAGGGTAGAATCCAGCCATGCGCACAGTTAATTTCATCGCCGACAACGAAGTGACCCTGCTCCACACGGGCGCCGACTTCTTTCCGGCGCTGATCGCCGCCATCGACGCCGCCAGCTACGAGGTGTATTTCGAGACCTACATCTTCGCCGCCGACGACACCGGCAAGGCGGTGATGGCGGCGCTGATGAACGCGGCCCGGCGCGGCGTGCAGGTGCGTATGATCACCGACTGGTGGGGCACCGGCCGGCGCCAGGTCAACGGCATGCACGTGGAGCTGGTGGCGGCCGGCGTCGAGCACCGCGTGTTCAATCCGTGGTTCAAGCGCGGCGTCACGCGCACCCACCGCAAGATCTGCGTGGTCGACCGCGAGGTGGCCTACGTCGGCGGCATCAACATTAACGACGACATGTTCTGCGACCGCAACCGCTCCATCGAGCTGGTGGCGCCGCGCTGGGATTTCGCGGTGCAGGTGCGCGGGCCGCTGGTGGCGGCCATCCACCTGGAGGCGCTGACCCAGTGGCGCCGGCTGGGCAAGCTGGGCATCATCAAGCGGATCGGCCTGTTCCGCGACATGCGCAAGGTGAACAAGATCGCCACGCAGAACATGGTGCAGGCCGGCTTCGTGGTGCGCGACAATTTCCGCAACCGCCGCACCATCCAGCGCGCCTATCTGCAGGCGCTGGGGCGTGCGCGCCACAGCGTGCTGCTGGCCAATCCGTATTTCGCGCCCGGCGCCAAGTTCCGCCACGCGCTGGCCGCCGCCGCCGAGCGCGGCGTCGAGGTCACGCTGCTGATCGGCGTCGGCGAGCTGTGGCTGCAGGACGCGGTGGCGCACTCGTTCTATCCGAAACTGCTGGCGGCCGGCGTCAAAGTGGTGGAATATCACAAGACCCAGTTGCACGCCAAGGTCGCGGTGGTGGACGACGACTGGGCCACCGTGGGCTCGAGCAATGTGGACGGCCTGAGCCTGTTTTTGAACCAGGAAGCGAACGTGGTGATCAAGGACGCGCTGTTCGCGCAAAACCTGCGCCGGCACATCGAGGCCGCCATCGCCGAGGGCGTGCTGGTCAACCCGGCCGACATCAAGCACGTCGGCCGCTTCCGCCGCATCGGCTACGAGGTCGCGTTTTTCGCGTACAAGATGGTGATGCGGGTCTTCGCAGTGGAGAAATACGCTTGAGCGAAAGTGTCAGACTGGACAAGTGGCTGTGGGCCGCGCGTTTTTTTAAAACCCGTTCGCTCGCCACCGAGGCGGTCGACAGCGGCAAGGTCAAGCTGGGCGGCGACAAGGTCAAGCCGGCGCGCGCGGTGCGCGTCGGCGACACGCTGGACATCGACAACGGCTCCGACCGCTGGGAGGTCGACGTGATGAACCTGTCCGACGTGCGGGCCGCCGCGCCCATCGCCCGCAACCTGTACGAGGAAACCGACGCCAGCGTGGCGCGCCGCGCCGACGTGGCCGAGAACCGCCGCCTGTACCGCGAACCGGGCGCGGACATCAAGGGCCGTCCCACCAAGCGCGACCGGCGCCAGCTGGGCAAGGCCGGCGGTTACGATTAGAGGCGTGGCCGCAGGCGCGCCAGGCACATCAGGCTGAGCAGCGCGAACACGGCGCCGCTCAGCAGGGTCAGGCGGTAGTCGTGGCCGGACAGGTCGAGCACCGGCCCCTGCACGCCGCTGACCACGATATTGCCCAGCACGACCATCAAGTCCTTGGTCGAGTTGTACTGCACGAACCGGGCCTTCGGAAACAGCGCCATCGGCAGCGACGCCGCCGCCGTGAACCAGGCGCCCGACACCACCACATGGGCCAGGTAGAACCACGGGAAGCAGGACGGATCGCCCAGGCTCAGGTAGCCGAGCGCGGCGGCCGCGCCGTACGCGCCCATGATCAGGCTGGACACGCGCAGCGCGCCGTAGTGGTCCACCAGCCAGCCGATGCCGAAGGCGGAGAGGATCGACACCGCGTAGCCGTACGCCGTCAGCGTGCCCAGCGTGGCTTTCGGGATGCCGGACAGGTGGGCGTAGTACTGGTAGAAGGTGTTGAACGGACTGAAGGTGACGCTGGCCAGCATGAAGGCCGCCACCGCCCACAGGAAGGGCCGGTGCGCGAAGCAGGCCAGCACGTGGGCGCGCGGCACCGCCAGCGCGCGCCAGCCGGCCGGGCGCGGCGCGCTGTCGCGATCGGCGGGGCAGGGCGGCTCGCGCACCATCAGGCACACCAGCAGCAGCGCCGCGCCGAACACCAGGCCGACGGCCACCAGGATCTCGCTCAGGTAGTGGTCGGTCAGCGCGAACACCCAGGTGTTGAAGGCGATGCCCACGCCCAGCCCGACGATGCGGAAGGCCGCGTAGAAGCGTCCCAGCAAACCCTGCGGCACGACGTCGTTGACCAGGCCGGTGAACAGCGACACGGCGCTGATGCCGGCGCATTCGAAGATGGTCCAGAACACGCTGAAGGCGGCCAGGTTGCACAGCCGGCGCCCCGGCGACAGCGCGCCCAGCGCGGCGTCGGCCAACGCGCCCAGCGCCGGCGAGCAGGCCAGGCCCAGCATGGCGGCGCAGCCGACCGGCGCGGCCACCAGCAGGAAGGGCCGGCGCCGGCCCCAGCGGCTGCGCAGGCGGTCCGAGTGGTAGCCGAGCAGCGGCACCAGCAGCACGCTCAGCAGCGCCGGCACGGTCGACATCAAGAGCGAGGTGGTGGTGTCCGAGGCGCCGTTGCGGCGCAGCAGCTCCAGTCCGCTGGGCAGCGCGGCCCGTTCGCGGATCGAGATCGCCAGGTCGCCCACCAGCAGCCAGAACAGCACCGCCAGCAGGCCGGCCGAGGCCACGCCCCACACGGCGCGCCGCCCGGCCAAGGCGCCGCCCTTGTCCATCAGCCAGGACGGCGCAGCGGCCCGGTGGAACTGCGCACCACCAGCTCAAGCGGGAAGCCGATGCGCTTGGCCTGCATCTCCTCGCCTTCTATCTGCGCCAGCAACTCGCTGACGGCGCGCGTGGCCATGTCGGCGTTGGACTGGCGCATCGTGGTCAGCGGCGGATGCACGAAGCTGGACGTGGAAATATCGTCGAAGCCGATCACCGAGATATCGTCCGGCACCTCCAGGCCACGGCTGTGGATGGCGTCGATGGCGCCGAATGCGGTCTCGTCGTTGGCGGCGAAAATGGCGGTCGGCGGCGCCGCCAGCGACAGCAGTTTTTCGGTGGCGGCAAAGCCGCCCGTCTGCGAGAAGTTGCCGTCCACCGCCAGCGCCGGATCGGGCGCCAGGCCGGCCGCTAGCAGCGCGTCGTTGTAGCCCTTGAGGCGCTCGGCGCCCTGGCCGGTGCCGGCCGTGCCGCCGATGAAGGCGATGCGGCGGTGGCCCAGCGACAGCAGGTGCTCGACCGCGGTGCGGGCGCCGAGGCGGTTTTCCACCACCACCACCGGCAGCTCGACCGGGCGCGCGTCGAAGCCGACGAACACGCAGGGCAGGCGCTGGCGCTCGAGCACGTCGAGGTAGCCGTCGGCCGCGTTCGGCAACAGCAGCACCAGGCCGGCGCACAGCTGGCTCAGCATCGCGCAGGTTTCCATGCGGCTGGGCAGGTCGAAGCGTTCGGCGTTGTACAGCAGGATGTCGTAGCCCTGGCGGCGCGCCTCGTCGCTGATGGCCTTGGTGATCTCGTGCAGCACCAATGAGCCGTAGTGGTTGACGAATACGCCGATCAGTTTGCTTTTGTCGCCGCGCATGCGGCGCGCCAGCATGTCGGGCGTGTAGTTCAGCTGCGCGGCGGCGGCCAGCACGCGCGTGCGCGCCGCCTCCGACACGTAACCATTGCCGCGGATCGCCCGCGAGGCGGTGATCGGCGAGACCCCGGCGATTTTCGCCACTTCACTCAATTTGCTGGCTTTTGTCATGTGGTTACGATACCACATCCTCTGTGGCCGTTGAAGATTTCAGTTGTACGATGAGTTTAAGGGGTGGTAACGTGACCACATGCCGAAAAATCAGGCAACGTGGCGCGTTTTTCAGGAGACACCGGCGCGCCGTGACAAAACTACACAGTGAATCTTTAGATTGTTGAACACAACAACGGGGGAAATAATGCATAAGAAACTACTCGCCACGCTGCTGCCGCTGGCATTGGCAGCGGCCTACGGCAACGACGCCGCCGCCCAGCAGGCGGCCGCGCCAGCCGCGCCGGCAGAGGGCGCCGCCGCCGAGCCGACCACGGTGGTGGTCACCGGCTTCCGCTCCAGCCTGCAAAAAGCGTTGAACCTGAAGCAGCAGGCCATCGGCGTGCGCGATTCCATCGTGGCGGAGGACATCGGCAAATTCCCCGAGGCGAACATCGCCGAATCGCTGCAGCGCGTGCCCGGCATCATCCTCAACCGCGACGAGAGCTCGGCCGAAGGCCAGCGCATCTCGATCCGCGGTCTGCCGACCGAATACTCGGTGACCACGCTCAACGGCGCGCCGGTCAACACCACCTCCACCAGCACCATCGGCAGCGCGGCGCGCGGCTTCAACTACGACGTGTTCGCGTCGGAACTGTTCGGCCGGGTCGACTTCTACAAGTCGCCGCTGGCCGAGTTGAGCGAAGGCGGCCTGGGCGGCGTGGTGGACCTGCAGACGCCGCGTCCGTTCGACAATCCCAAGCGCACCATCCGCTACGCCGTGTCCGAGGCGTACAACACCATGTCCAAGAACGCCGACCCGATGGGCTTCGCGCTGTACTCCAACACCTGGGGCAACTGGGGCTTCCTGGCCGGCGTCTCGCACTCGGCCAGCACCAACAACCGTTCCGGCTTCGAGGCCACCGGCGGCTACAACAGCTCGGCGCGCGGCAGCCAGAGCCCGGTCAAGGGCAACTTCGCGATGCAGCTGGACTACGACGATCCGCGCGCCAACCTGAGCGGCTACACCCGCAGCCAGATCGACAACGCGCTGCTGCCGCGCATCTACCGCTTCTACGGCTCGGCCAACGAGCGCACCCGCGACGGCCTGGTGTCGTCGCTGCAATACAAGACGGCCGACCTGAACCTGAGCCTGGACGTGCTCGGCTCCAAGCTGACCAACCACCGCGACGAGATGTACATGGGCCTGCTGATCCGCAACAGCAAGACCACCAACCGCGCCGCGCCGGCCGGCCAGAACGGCCACAACGGCCTGGTGCCGCTGAACGTGCACATCGATCCCGATTCCAACCTGCTGACCGGCACCTTCGGCGACACCTCGTACAGCAGCGGCGTCACCTACAGCGAGGACGAGACCAAGTTCGGCTACGCCGCCTTGAACGGCCGCTGGGCCGCCACCAGCAAGCTGGCGCTGACCGGCCAGCTGAGCGCCAACAACAGCAACGCGCTGACCTACCAGGACACGCTGTCGGGCCAGATCTTCGGCGTCGACTCCACCATCGACTACGGCAGCGACCACGTCTATCCATCGCTGTCGTCCACCTCCAGCTACACCGACCTGAACAACTACCAGGGCTTCGGCGTCGGCACCACCTGGACCCGCGAGACCGACAAGGGCAAGCAGGGCCGCCTGGTGGCGGACTGGGACTACGACCTGCCGGGCGACTGGACCGGCCACCTGAAGACCGGCGTGGTGTACGTGGAGACCACCAAGGGCATCGCCAAGCGCAACGGCACGGCCGCCGCCACCGCCAAGCTCAACGGCCTGGGCAACGCCGGCATGCGCGGCCTGATGACCACCACGCTGCCGGTCGACAATCTCGACATGGGCGCCGGCTGGCCGCACGCCTGGGGCACCTTCACGCGCGGCGCCACCTACTCGGCCTTCGATCCGCTGGCCTACAACACGGAAGCCACGTTCACGCCGGCGCAGAGCTTCAGCGCGACGGAAAAAGTGTCGACCGGCTTCATCCAGTCCGACTTCAAGGGCGAGGTCGCCGGCCACGAGCTGCGCTTCAACGCCGGCGTGCGCTACTCGCGCACCGAGACCGGCATCGACAACTTCAAGCAGCAGGGCGCCAGCCTGGCCTATGCCGCCAACCACGAGCAGGGCACCTACAGCAATGTGCTGCCGGCCTTCAGCGCGGCGCTGGACCTGACCGAGAACCTGATGTGGCGCGCCTCGTGGGGCAAGACCGTGAGCCGGGCCTCGCTGTCGATCATCGCGGCGCAGACCGTCATCCCGAATCCCTTCGACAACTCGGCCACCGCCGGCAACGCCAGCCTGAAGCCGCAGCAATCGAAGAACCTGGACACCAGCCTGGAGTGGTACTTCCAGCCGGGCAGCCTGCTGTCGGCCGCCGTGTTCCGCAAGAAGCTGACCGACGCCACCGTGGCCAACACCACCAACACCACCTTCGGCGCGCTGGGCTTGCCGGACACGGCGCTGGGCGCGATCTTCCAGGACGCCAACGGCCATGTGGACCCCAACCTGCCGATGACCCTGCGCAGCTACACCAACGCCGGCGAGCAGACGCTGAAGGGCTACGAGCTGGCCTACCAGCAGGCGTTCACCTTCCTGCCGGAACCGTTCAAGGGCTTCGGCGCGCTGGCCAGCTACACGCACATCGATCCGTTCAACAGCGCCAAGTGGATCACCAACGCCGGCAAGGAGATCGAGGTCAACTCGGTGCCGAAATATGCCTACAGCACCACCGCCTACTACGAGCGCGGACCGCTGGCGTTGCGCATGTCCTACAACTACAAGGGCCGCTCGCTGCACTCGGACAATCCGCGCAACCTCGGCGACGATCTGATCCGCTGGCACGCGGGACGCGGCTACCTGGACGCCAACGTTAGCTACAAGATCAACGAGCAACTGGAGCTGCGCATCGACGGCATGAACCTGTCCAACACGCTGGCCTACGACTACTTCGAGGACGCCAGCGGCCAGTACGGCAGCGGCAAGAAAACGCGCATGGACTACGCCAAGTACGACGGCCGCACCATCAAGGTTGGATTGCGTGGCAAGTTCTAAGCATCTGCTACTGCTGCTGGCCTGCGTGGCCTGCGCCGCGCGGGCCGGTCCCGCGCGCGTGGTCGACGTCGCGCCGGGCTGGGCCAACAATTCGGTCAACGCCGTGGTGTTCCGCAAGAACTCGCTGGTGTCGGACGGCGACACGCAGTACATCGCCTTCTACGACAAGGACGCGGCCGTGGTGCTGGGCAAGCGCAAGCTGGGCACCGCGCGCTGGACGCTGCGGCGCACGCCGTATCGCGGCAACGCGGCCGACGCGCACAATAGCATCAGCATCATGGTGGACGGCGCCGGCTACCTGCATCTGGCGTGGGACGCGCACAACCAGCGCCTGCGCTATGCGCGCGGCAAACGTCCGGGCGCGCTGGAGCTGGGACAGGAAACGCCGATGCTGGGCAAGGACGAGGATTCGGCCACCTACCCCGAGTTCTTCCGCTGCCCGGACGGCGGCCTGCTGTTCCTCTACCGCGACGGCGGCTCCGGCCACGGCAACCTTGTGATGAACCGCTACGACGTGACGAGCGCCAGCTGGACCCGGCTGCATAGCAAGCTGATCGACGGAGAAGGGCAGCGCAGCGCCTACTGGCAAGCCTTCGTCGATGGCGCCGGCGTCATCCACCTGTCGTGGGTATGGCGCGAATCGCCAGACGTGGCCAGCAACCACGACATGGCCTATGCCCGCTCGCGCGACGGCGGCCTGACGTGGGAGCACAGCGGCGGCGAACGCTACACGCTGCCGATCACCGCGAGCAGCGCCGAGTATGCCGCGCACATCCCGCAGAACAGCGAGCTGATCAACCAGACCTCGATGGCGGCGGGCGCCGACGGCGAGCCGGTGATCGCCAGCTACTGGCGCGTGGCCGGCTCGACGGTGCCGCAGTACCACCTGCTGTATCGCGACAGCGGCGCGTGGCGGCAGCTGGACCTTGATTTCCGCCGCACGCCGTTTTCGCTGAGCGGCTTGGGCACGAAGGCGATACCGATATCGCGGCCGCAGATCATGGTGGACCGCCGGCGCGCACTGCTGGTGTTCCGCGATGCCGAGCGCGGCAACAAGGTATCGGTGGCCACCGTCGCCGACCTGCACCGGCCGCGCTGGGTCGTGCGCGACCTCGGCACGGCGCCGGTGGGCGCGTGGGAACCGTCGTTCGACACCGAGCTGTGGCGGCGACGCGGCGAGCTGCACCTGTTCGTGCAGGACGTGCCGCAGCTGGACGGCGAGGGCGCGTCCACCGGCGCATCGTCGCCAGTACAGGTGTGGCAGTGGAAGCCCTGAAGTACCGAGCACTCCAGACCGGAACCACGTCATGGTTCCGGGCATTTATGCCGAAGGTGGCGGTCCCGCGCCTTCGGCCCTTTTTTACATGACATTATGAACCTCAAAAAATACGCGCAAGGATTGCTGTTGCTGCTGGCCGTCACGCTGGGCGGCTGCGCCACGCCGGCAAAGGACGGCGCGGCCATCGACGCCAGCAGGGTGGAGGTGGTCGCCATCATCGACCAGGTCAACGGACACTGGCAGCGCAGCACGCCCGCGCAGCAGTGGGCGTTCTGGCACGTGGCGGCCTACCAGACGGGGAATATGGCGGCCTACCAGGTCACGCACAACGAGGCCTACCGCCGCTACGCCGAAGCCTGGGCCGAGCACAACCAGTGGATGGGCGCGCGCTCGCCGGACAAGAGCCGCTGGCAACACACCTACGGCGAGACCGACGATCACGTGCTGTTCGGCGACTGGCAGATCTGCTTCCAGACCTACACCGACCTGTACAAGCTGGCCCCCGATCCGCGCAAGATCGCCCGCGCCCGCGAGGTGATGGAATACGAGATGAGCACCGCGCGCGACGATTACTGGTGGTGGTCCGACGGCCTGTACATGGTGATGCCGGTGATGACCAAGCTGTACGGCGTGACCGGCGACCGCCGCTACCTGGAAAAGCTGCACCAGTATTTCGAGTACGCCAACAGCATCATGTACGACCCGGTCGAGCATCTGTACTACCGCGACGCCAAGTACGTCTATCCCGCGCACGCCAGCGTCAACGGCAAGAAGGACTTCTGGTCGCGCGGTGATGGCTGGGTGTTCGCCGCGCTGGCCCGTGTGCTGGACGAACTGCCGGCCGACGATCCGCACCGCGCCGATTACGTGGCCCGCTTCAAGGACATGGCGCA
This sequence comes from Duganella sp. BJB1802, assembly GCF_013369445.1. NCBI lineage: Bacteria > Pseudomonadati > Pseudomonadota > Betaproteobacteria > Burkholderiales > Oxalobacteraceae > Duganella > Duganella sp. BJB1802. The sequence goes on from NZ_JABWEF010000010.1 coordinate 35,338, forward strand.
GGCGCTCAAGCGCGCCCAGCAACCGGAAGGCTACTGGACCCGCAGCCTGCTCGATCCGCAGCACGCGCCGGGGCCGGAGACCAGCGGCACTGCCTTCTTCACCTACGGCTACCTGTGGGGCATCAACCACGGCGTGCTGGCGCGCGACGAATACCTGCCGGTGGCGCGCAAGGGCTGGCATTACCTGAGCAAGGTGGCGCTGCAGCCGGACGGACGCGTGGGCTACGTCCAGCCGATTGGCGACCGCGCGATACCGGGCCAGGTGGTGGACCAGAACTCCACGGCCGATTTCGGCGTGGGCGCTTTCCTGCTGGCGTCGGCGGAACTGGTACGCTTGCTCGATCAAAAATAAGGAGACACGATGGAACGTCGCAACTTTATGCAGGCGGTGCTGGCCGGCACCGCCGCCACCGGCTTGATGCACGCCGGCGCCGCAGCCGCCGCCGACAGCGCGCCTGTGGCCGGCGGCGAGCGCGCCTACATGGCCGGCCTGCTGCAGCAGATGGCCGAGCCGGTGCTGTCGAACATGGCGCAGGGCAAGCTGAAGAAGAACTTCCCGCTGGAACTCAGCCCGACGTGGGACGGCCGCGATCCCGGCGTCGCCTACCTTGAGTGCTTCGGCCGCCTGATCGCCGGCGCCGCGCCCTGGCTGGCGTTGCCGGACGACGGCACGGCCGAGGGCAAGACGCGCCATCGCCTGCAACAGCTGGCGCTGCAAAGCTACACCAACTCGGTCGACCCGAAGAACCCGGACTACCTGCTGTGGAAGGGGCCGGGCCAGACGCTGGTCGACTCGGCCTACTTCACCAACGCGATGATGCGCGCGCCGAAAGCGCTGTGGGAGCCGCTGGACAAAATCACCAAGCAGCGCATCATCGCCGAGATCAAGAGCCTGCGGCGGATCGAACCGCCGTACATCAACTGGCTGCTGTTCGCCGCGATGAACGAGGCGTGGTTGCTGTCCATCGGCGAGGAGGCCGATCCGCTGCGCATGAACCTGGCCATCCGCAAGATCAACGAGTGGTACGTGGGCGACGGCTGGATCAAGGACGGCGAGTCCTTCCACTTCGACTACTACTGCTCGTACGTGATGTACCCGATGCTGCTGGAAATCCTCGAAGTGCTGGTGCGCTGCAAGGGACCGTTCTGGAACGCCAAGCCGGAGGAACTGCTGGCGCAGGCATTGCAGCGCACGCAGCGCTATTGCGAGCACCTGGAGCGCTTCATCTCGCCGACCGGCACCTACCCGCCGATAGGTCGCTCGCTGACCTACCGCACCGCCGTGTTCCAGCCGCTGGGCCTGCTGGCCTGGCGCAAGCAATTGCCCGCCAGCCTGCCGGCCGGGCAGGTGCGGGCCGCGCTGCACGCCGTGCATCAGACGGTGTGGTCGGGCCCGAGCAACTTCACCCGCGACGGCTTCCTCAACATCGGCTTCGTCGGCCACCATCCCGAGCTGGGCGACTGGTACTCCAATAACGGCAGCATGTACATCGCCTCCGAAGGATTCCTGTCGCTGGGCTTGCCGGAGAACGATGCCTACTGGACCGCGCCGTCGCAGGACTGGACCCAGAAGCTGGCCTACTCGGGCCGCCAATTCCCCAAAGACTATCCGGTGAAATACTGACATGCAGCGATGCTACCTATTGATGCTGGCGCTGGCCGGCACCTCCGCCGGCGCAGCGGAACGGCTGGCCGTCACGGCCACCCACGAGCTCGACGCGGCGCGGCCGGCCGAAACCATCGCCATCCCGTGGTCCGAGGTCAACCAGGCCCTGCCGGGCGCGCTGCTGCAGCGCCTGACCGTGCGCGACGCGGCCGGCCACAGCCTGCCGTACCAGGTGACCAATGTGGCGCCCGAGGCCAAGGACCCGCAGGGCAAGGGCATCGCCTACGGCGAACTGATCTTCCAGCACGACTTCGCCGCCGGCGAGCACAGCGCCAGCTTCACGGTGGAGAAGAGCGAGTCGGTGGCGCCGCCGTTCCCGGTGCAGGCCTTCGCCCGCTACGTGCCGGAGCGGCTGGACGACTTCGCGTGGGAGAACGACCGCATCGCCCACCGCACCTACGGCCAGGCGCTGGCCGCGCCCGACTCGCAGGGCAGCGGCAAGGAGGTGTTGGTGACGAGCGGGCTGGACATCTGGTTCAAGCGGGTGCGCTATCCCATCGTCGACCGCTGGTACAACAAGGGCCACGACCATTACCACAAGGACGAGGGCGAGGGACTGGACATGTACGGCGTCGGCACCACGCGCGGCGCCGGCGGCACCGGCATCTGGGATGGCAAGCAGCTCTACACCAGCCGCAACTACGCCAAATGGAAAGTCATCGCCAACGGCCCGATCCGCGCGATCTTCGAGCTGAGCTACGACGCCTGGGACGCCGCCGGCGCCAAGGTCTCGGAAGTGAAGCGCTTCACCGTCGATGCCGGGCACGACTTCGACCAGATCGACAGCACCTTCAGCTTCGGCGGCCCGGCAAACCTGACCGCCGCCATCGGCCTCAATAAAACTCCGGCCTACGCGCACCAGGAACCCAAGGTGGCGGCCACGCCGCTGCCGGCGGCCCGCGCGCTGACGCAGTGGGTCACCCAGCGCAACGCCGGCGATTTCGGCGTGGCCATCGTTCTGCCGTCAGGCGAACCGGCCTACGCGGCCGACGCCGCCAACGAGCTGATCCTGGCCCCGGTGCGCCCCGGCCAGCCGCTGCGCTACTACGTGGGCGCCATCGCCAGCTGGTCCGGCGAGGTGGGCGATGCCGCCGCCTGGCAGCGCCGCGTCACCGCCTTCGCCGCCCGCCTGCGCGCCCCCGTCTCCATCCAGCTCCGCCCCCTGCCATAACCTCCGCTGTTGCCGCCCGATGTCCCCCTGCGGCAACAGCGCATGTTGCACCGCGACAATAGAACGCCACCTCTAACGGTACTGTTTGACATTTACCCCTCGCTGGATAATAGTACGAGCGTTCGCAATTCTTTTCACACGGAGTAAATTCAACTGGAGCAGAATACCTTCTTCTCTCCATGAATGTTACCTTGGGACGCAATCTTATTAATACCTCAACTAAATTTATGCGCAAAGGCGAACTGACCCGCGCAGCAATCCTGGACGTGGCGCTGGACCTGGCCAGCCGTGATGGTCTGGAAGGCCTGACCATCGGATTGCTCGCGGATAAGATGAACATGAGCAAGTCCGGCGTGTTCGCGCACTTCGGCTCGCGTGAAGATTTGCAGTTGGAAGTCCTCAAGCTGTACCACCATCGTTTCGAACAGGAAGTGTTTTTCCCCAGCGTGAAGGAACCGCGCGGCATCCAGCGGCTCAAATCGATGTTCGCGCGCTGGGTCAAGCGGGTCAGCGTGGAGGTGGCGTCGGGCTGCATCTACATCAGCGGCGCGGTGGAGTATGACGACCGTCCAGGTCCGATCCGCGAAGAGCTGATGGCCATGGTCGGCGCCTGGCAGGGCGCGCTGCTGCGCTGCGTGAAGCAGTGCGTCGAATGCGGCGACCTCAAGGCCGACACCGACCCGCAGCAGCTGGTGTACGAAATGTACGGCCTGATCCTGGCACTGCACCACGATGCGCGCTTCCTGCGCATACCGGGCAGCCTGGGCCGGGCCGGCGTCGGCTTCGAGCGCTTGATCGAAACGTACCGCAATCCGCAAACACCGTCCGCGGTGGTGGCGCAGCAATAACGTAAAACACACTAATTCACATCGTAGTCACTACAAAAGTCATCAGGAGAAAATCATGGGTCAATACGTCGCGCCAATCCGGGATATGCAATTCGTTCTGCACGAGTTCCTGAAAGTGGAAGAGGAACTGAAATCGCTGCCGGACTATTCCGAAGTCGATGCCGACATCATCAATCAGGTGCTGGAAGAAGGCGGCAAGTTCACCGCCGAGGTGCTGTTCCCCCTGAACCACTCGGGCGACCGCGAAGGCTGCAAGCACGACGCCGCGACCCACACCGTGACCACGCCCAAGGGCTTCAAGGAAGCGTACAAGCAGTACGTCGACGGCGGCTGGGCGGCATTGGCCTGCGATCCTGAATACGGCGGCCAGGGCCTGCCGGTGGTGCTGAACAACTCGTTCTACGAGATGCTGAACTCGGCCAACCAGGCATGGACCATGTACCCGGGCCTGTCGCACGGCGCCTACGAGTGCCTGAAGGAACACGGCACCGACCACCAGAAGAAAGTCTACCTGCCGAAGCTGGTCTCCGGCGAGTGGACCGGCACCATGTGCCTGACCGAACCGCACTGCGGCACCGACCTGGGCATGCTGCGCTCGAAAGCGCTGCCGCAGGCCGACGGCTCCTGGCTGATCACCGGCAACAAGATCTTCATCTCGGCCGGCGAGCACGACATGTCGGAAAACATCCTGCACCTGGTGCTGGCCCGCGTGCCGGACGCGCCGGAAGGCTCGAAAGGCATCTCGCTGTTCCTGGTGCCTAAGTACCTGCCGAAGGAAGACGGTTCGGTCGGCGAACGCAACCCGATCACCTGCGGCGCCATCGAAGAGAAGATGGGCATCCACGGCAACTCGACCTGCCAGATGAACCTGGACGGCGCCAAGGGCTGGATCATCGGCCAGCCGAACAAGGGCCTGAACGCCATGTTCGTGTTCATGAACGCGGCCCGCCTGGGCGTGGGCATGCAGTCGCTGGGCCTGACCGAGATCGCCTACCAGAACGCGCTGATCTACGCCAAGGACCGCATCCAGATGCGCTCGCTGTCGGGCGTGAAGAATCCGGAAATGCCGGCCGATCCGATCATCGTCCACCCTGACGTGCGCCGCATGCTGTTGACCGGCAAGGCCTACGCCGAAGGCGCGCGCGCCTTCACCTCGTACGTCGCGCTGCAGATCGACCGCGAACTGCACCACCCTGACGAAGAAGTGCGCAAGGAAGCGGCCGACGAAGTCGCGCTGCTGACCCCGATCGTCAAGGCCTTCATCACCGACAACGCCTGGATCGCCACCTCGGAAGCGATGCAAGTGTTCGGCGGCCACGGCTACATCTCCGAGTGGGGCATGGAGCAGTACGTGCGCGACGCCCGCATCAACCTGATCTACGAAGGCACCAACACCATCCAGTCGCTGGACCTGCTGGGCCGTAAGATCCTGGGCGACAACGGCGCCAAGCTGCGCAAGTTCGGCGAGAAGATCAAGGCCTTCGTGGAGGACAACGGCACCGACGAAGCGATGAGCGAATTCGTCACCCCGCTGGGCGACCTGGGCGACAAGGTCACCAAGCTGACCATGGAAATCGGCATGAAAGCCTTCCAGAACCCGGACGAAGTGGGCGCGGCATGCGTACCTTACCTGCGCGTGGTCGGCCACATGGTGTACAGCTACTTCTTCGCACAGATGGCGAAAATCGCCCTGGCCAAGGAAGACAGCGGCGACAATTTCTACAAAGCCAAGCTGGCCACGGCGCGCTTCTACTTCGCGCGCCTGCAGCCAGAAACTGCAACCCTGATTCGCCAGGCACGTTCGGGCTCCGCCAACCTGATGGCTCTCGACGCCGACCTGTTCTAAGAACCTAGAGGAAACGACATGACCAATTTCATCGTTAAAAAAGTAGCCGTGCTGGGCGCCGGCGTGATGGGCGCGCAAATCGCCGCTCATTGCGTCAACGCCAAAGTGCCAGTCGTACTGTTCGACTTGCCTGCAAAAGAAGGTCCGAAGAACGGCATCGTGCTGCGCGCCATCGAGAACCTGAAGAAGCTGTCGCCTGCGCCGCTGGGCAACAAGGACCACGCCGCGCTGATCGAAGTGGCCAACTACGAGGACGACCTGGCCAAGCTGGCCGAGTGCGACCTGATCATCGAAGCCATCGCCGAGCGCATGGATTGGAAGCACGACCTGTACAAGAAGGTCGCTCCGCACATCGGCGCCAACGCGATCTTCGCCTCGAACACCTCGGGCCTGTCGATCACCAAGCTGTCCGAAGGCTTCGACGCCGACCTGAAATCGCGCTACTGCGGCGTGCACTTCTTCAATCCACCGCGTTACATGCACCTGGTCGAGATCATCCCGACCGAGTTCACCAAGCCGGAAATTTCCGACCAGCTGGAAGGCTTCCTGACCACCACCCTGGGCAAGGGCGTGGTCCGCGCGAAAGATACGCCTAACTTCATCGCCAACCGCGTCGGTGTGTTCGGCATCCTGGCGATCGTGCACGAAGCCGAGAAATTCGGCCTGTCCGTGGACGTGGTCGACGACCTGACCGGCTCCAAGCTGGGCCGCGCCAAGTCGGGCACCTTCCGCACCGCGGACGTGGTCGGCCTGGACACCATGGGTCATGTGATCAAGACCATGCAAGACTACCTCCCGAACGATCCGTTCGCCGCTGTCTACAAGACTCCAGCCGTGCTGGCGGGCTTGGTGGAAAAAGGCGCGCTGGGCCAAAAGTCCGGCGCGGGCTTCTACAAAAAGGTGGGCAAGGAAATCCAACGCCTGGACTTCGCCACCGGTGAATACGTCGCCGGCGGCGCCAAGGCTGCCGACATCATCGCCCGCATCCTGAAGGAAAAAGATCCGGTCAAGAAGATGAAGGCCCTGCGCGAATCGACTAACCCACAAGGCCAGTTCCTGTGGGCGATCTTCCGCGACGCCTTCCACTACATCGCCGTCCACCTGGACACCGTGGCCGACAACGCGCGCGACATCGACTTCGCCATGCGCTGGGGCTTCGGCTGGAACGTCGGCCCGTTCGAAACGTGGCAGGCCGCCGGCTGGTCGCAAGTGGCCCAGTGGGTCAAGGAAGACATCGAAGCCGGCCACGCGCTGTGCAACGCGCCGCTGCCGGCCTGGGTGTTCGAAGGTCCTGTCGCTGAAAAAGGCGGTGTCCACACCGCTGAAGGTTCGTGGTCCGCAGTATCGAAATCGTTCGTGCCGCGCTCGTCGCTGGCCGTGTACGACCGTCAGCAGTTCCGCGCGCCGGTACTGGGTTCGGGCGAAGCCAATGGCCGCACCGCCGGCACCACCGTGCATGAAGACGACGACGTGCGCCTGTGGCACTCGGGCGACGACGTGCTGGTGATCTCGCTGAAAACCAAGATGCACGTGATCAGCCCTGGCGTGATCGCCGGCTTCAAGAAGGCATTGGCCGAAGCCGAGAAGAACTTCAAGGGCCTGGTGATCTGGAGCGCGGACGCGGCCGACGGCGGCGCGTTCTCGGCCGGCGCCGACCTGCAATCGGCACTGCCTGCGTTCATGCAGGGCGGCGCGAAAGCGGTCGACCCGATCATCAAGGAACTGCAAGACACCTTCATGGCGATGAAATATTCGAACGTGCCGGTGGTGGCTGCTGTGGCTGGCCTGGCGCTGGGCGGCGGCTGCGAAATGGCGCTGCACGCATCGAAGCGCGTGGCCTCGATCGAATCGTACATCGGCCTGGTGGAAGTGGGCGTTGGCCTGATCCCTGCGGGCGGCGGCTTGAAGGAAGCGGCAGTGCGCGCGTTCAAGGAAGCCAAGGGCACCGACATCCTGCAATTCCTGAAGACCGGCTTCACCAACGCGGCCACCGCGAACGTGTCGAAATCGGCTCTGGAAGCGCAAGCCATGGGCTACCTGAAGGAAGACGACGTGATCGTGTTCAATCCATACGAGCTGCTGCACGTGGCCAAGGTGGAAGCACGCGCCATGTTCGACAAGGGCTACCGCGCGCCGCTGAAGGCGCCGGTGCAGGTGACCGGCCGCTACGGCTGGGGCACCATCAAGGCCCAGCTGGTCAACATGCGCGACGGCGGCTTCATCTCGGCGCACGACTTCAAGCTGGGCGACATGATCGCCGAGATCGTGTCGGGCGGCGACATCGACCAGGGCTCGTTCGTCAGCGAACAGTGGCTGCTGGACATGGAGCGTAAAGCCTTCCTGGAGCTGCTGAACCATCCGAAGACGCAGGAACGCATCATGGGCATGCTGCAGACCGGTAAGCCAGTCCGCAACTAAGGGCGTATGTCGATCCTGAAGCTGGTGTTTAAAGTTTTACTGCGCGTGAGGCCTAGCATGGTGTATGACCGTATCAAGCAACAAATGATGGACACCTTGCCCTTCGTGCGCCTGCTGGGGATCAGGATCGACGAGATCGGCAGCGGCACTTCGAAAGTGTCGATGCCGGAAGACCCGAAGCTCAATAACCACCTGGGCACGCAGCACGCCGGGGCCTTGTTCACGCTGGCCGAGACGGCTTCCGGCGCGGCCATGGCGGGCGGCTTCGCGGAGCTGATCCTGGGCTTGCGGCCGGTCGCCAAGGAATCGCGCATCCAGTACCAGAAAGTAGCCAAGGGCGCCACCCGCGCCGAAGGCCGCGTCCCTGGCGATCTGGCCGCGCTGAAGGCCGAGCTGAAAGAGCAGGGCAAGGTGGCGTTTCCGGTGGAGGTCGACATCTTCGACGCCGCCGGCACGCTGGCCGCACAGGTTCAAGTGGATTGGTATTTATCCGAGAAGCGGGCTTAATCGTTCCGCATAGTCTTCGATCAAAAATTTTCGAAAGAACAAAATGAGCAAACAAATTCAAGACGCATACATCGTCTCTGCCACCCGCACCCCGATCGGCAAGGCGCCGCGCGGCATGTTCAACAAGACCCGCCCGGACGACCTGCTGGTGCGCGTGCTGCAATCGGCCCTGGCGCAAGTGCCTGGCCTGGATCCGGCGCTGATCACCGACGCCATCATCGGCTGCTCGTTCCCGGAAGCGGAACAGGGCTTCAACATCGCCCGTCAATCGGTGCTGCTGGCCGGCCTGCCTAAGACCGTTGGCGGCGTCACCGTCAACCGCTACTGCGCATCGGGCATCACCGCGCTGGCCATGGCCGCCGACCGCATTCGCGTTGGCGAAGCCGATGCGATGATTGCCGGCGGCGTCGAGTCGATGTCGATGGTGCCGATGATGGGCCATCACCCATCGATGAACCTGAACATGTTCACCGACGAGAACGTTGGCATGGCATACGGCATGGGCCTGACCGCTGAAAAAGTGGCGACCCAGTGGAAGATCTCGCGCGAAGCGCAGGATGCGTTCGCTGTTGAATCGCACCGCCGTGCCATCGCCGCGCAGCAGGCCGGTTTCTTCAAGGACGAGACCACCCCGGTCGAGATCATCACCCGCACGCCTGACCTGGCGACCGGCGAGATCAAGATCAAGACCCGCACCGTCGACACCGATGAAGGCGCACGCGCCGATTCGACCGTGGAATCGCTGTCCAAGCTGAAGCCGGTGTTCGCCGCCAAGGGTTCGGTCACCGCCGCCAACTCGTCGCAGATGTCCGACGGCGCCGGCGCGCTGCTGGTCGTGTCGGAGAAGTTCCTGCGCGAGCACAACCTGACTCCGCTGGCCAAGTTCTCGTCGTTCGCCGTCAAGGGCGTGCCACCGGAAATCATGGGTATCGGTCCTAAATTCGCGATTCCGGATGCGTGCAAGGCCGCCGGCATCACGCAGGACCAGCTGGACTGGATCGAGCTGAACGAAGCGTTTGCCGCACAGGCGCTGGCCGTGATCGGCGACCTGGGCCTTGACCCAGCGAAGGTCAACCCGATGGGCGGCGCGATCGCCCTGGGCCACCCGTTGGGCGCGACCGGCGCGATCCGCGCCGCGACCGTGGTGCACGCACTGCGCCGCAACAACCTGAAGTACGGCATGGTGACGATGTGCGTCGGCGCCGGCATGGGTGCTGCTGGTATTATCGAACGCGTGTAAGCTAAGCACGGAATCATAAAGAAGGGCGCTGCGGTTCAACCACGGCGCCCTTTAATCATTTGGAGATCACATGGATATTTTAAGTAGCAAGACCAACGGCGTGCTGACGCTGGAATTCAACCGCCCGGAACGCAAGAACGCCATCACCTCGGCGATGTACCAGAGCATGGCCGACGCCATCAACGACGCGGAGCAGGACGCCGCCGTGCGCGCCATCCTGATCGTCGGCAAGCCGGAGATCTTCACCGCCGGTAACGACCTGGAAGACTTCATGAAGACCTCGCGTCCGGCCGACGGCTCGGGCATCGAAGAGCGTTCGGTGTACAAGTTCATGATGGCGCTGAGCGGTTCGACCAAGCCGGTGGTGGCTGCGGTGGCTGGTGCGGCGGTCGGCATCGGCACCACGCTGTTGATGCATTGCGACCTGGTCTACGCTGCCGACAACGCCAAGTTCTCGATGCCGTTCGTGCAGCTGGGCCTGTGCCCTGAGTTCGCGTCGAGCCTGTTGCTGACGCAGATCGCCGGCTACCCGCGCGCCGCCGAGAAGCTGATGCTGGGCGAAGCCTTCCTGGCGCAGGAAGCGCTGGAGATGGGCCTGGTATCGAAGATCGTGCCGGCCGCCGAGCTGCGCGCTTTTGCCGAAGGCCAGGCCGCCAAGCTGGTCGCCTTGCCGGCCAGCTCGATCCGGGCCACCAAGCAGCTGATGAAGGCCACGCGCAAAGGCCCGGTGACGGAAGCCATTGCCGCCGAAAACAAATTCTTCGGCGCCATGCTGGCCGCACCGGAAGCGAAGGAAGCGTTCACCGCCTTCTTCGAGAAGCGCAAGCCGGATTTCACCAAGTTCTCGTAGAACTTGATTCGGGCCCGGCGTATGGGGCGCGTAGTGCTCTGAGTGGCTTTTAACTCAGGACATCACGCCTGATTGGACGGGAGCTGGTTAGCCGGATCCCGTCGGATTTCAGCGCAAAGCGAGGGGCGCCATCTCGCCTTTGATTTGCCTTGTGATTTCAAGCGTCTGGTAACTCGGTTAAGAAAGCGGGATCAAACTGTGAATTTTCAGGGGGGCCGTCAAGACTCGGACACCGACCGAATTGATGGCGCCATTTGAGCGATGACCAGTTGTACCAATGACGGCTTCGGGGCGGAATCTGAAGCAACTCCACCTCAAAAATAAAACTCACGCACTTGGTTGCATGTGGGGCATACCCTGTGTAAGGGGTTGGGGCCAATCTGCTGTGAGTAATTCGCTACAGGCGCTAATGATGGCACATGGTCCTGTCTCAAAGGAGACGCATTAGGTATATCCCATCCAAGCGCAACATTGCCGTTAGCGTGCCCCTTCAGGTTTGCATCCGGTAATAAGGTCCCGGGTGCCAGCTCCAATGGGTTGAAAAATTGATTGCTGGTGTAGTCGGCCACAGCGGTATTGAGTCGGTTAAATTCCCCGGCACCATGAGGAGCGACGCCCCATCCTGCAGTCTCGTAATTAAGAAGTGCTGCCGCTCTGGGATGTCCATCGTTTTTTGTATTTCGGCGACGGTAGCAGTGGGCGCCCGCAATTGTTCCGCTCAGACGTGTCCCGTAGGAATACACAATTTTTGCCGTAGGTGTGCACTGAACATCGCCCGGCCAGTACTTGCTCGCTGGCGCTGGGGGAATGTGCCACAACGCTGAGTTGTGGTTTGGTGGGTCTGGTATCCAACTATCGGAACCATGGTGGGTCGCCACGAGTCCAACAATGTGGATTGGTGCGCTGCCCGCTGCGCCATTTCCAGATGCATGGTGTTCTCGCAATTTCCGCCAGGCTGCCATCGAAGGAATGTGCTGATAGCCTGCGTCGCCAGGTAAAAGTACATAGCGCTCATTCTGCGTAATCTGGGCTGAGCTTCCCATAGGTATGAGTGATTGGGGGCCTGCTGGAAGTGGCAGTAGTGCGCCCGCTGCAGCTGCTGGCAGTGGCACTTTCCAGCAGGTGAGTGCCCGCCCCCAAACCGGCTGCCAGCCCTTTTTCCTGAGTTTTACCGCGCCTTTTACTCCGGACGGCGCCCTTTTGCTATTCCATTTCGTGCCGGGCGTAGGCGAGACACATACCATTTGTTCTTGCTTAGTGCTTTTAGGCGGGAAGTCCAGAATCATGCCTCCGCATTTGATAAAATCCAATGCACTGATGGCCCACCCTCCAGCCCAAGCGACATTCTGGATTGACGGTACGTACTGGCCGCCGTTGACGGTTGGCAGCGATATGCCCCCTGCTGGGATCCAGAATGCGGCGCCGCCCCCTTGGACTTGACCAATACTACCGGCGGCTGTGTTCGGAGGGAGAGCGGCAGGAAGGAGCTGGTGCGCGCCCGCCGGCACGGCGATGAGTTTGCTGTGGAAGGGAAGGGCGAGGTTTTCGTCCATCCACTGGCCACCCAGGCCGCCGTGGCAGATCAGGGGATGGTTTAGTACCATGCCAGCACCAGTGGTTGGCGCTGGCATCGGCTTGAGTCTCTGGCCAAACATCGGCAACGCAGTCGCTGCGGGAGCGGCGGCTGGGTCCTCGGCCACACGCACGTAGGCAACTAGGCCATCGTCGTTGACCGGATTTCCGTTCGCGCGTTCAATGAAGCCAAAGTCGGTGGGTACATGACCAGCTGGGGCATTAGACGGCCAGATGATGAGCATCGCGCCATGAGGCGTTTCATTCAGTAGGCGTGCGTAGAGCTCTCGTGCTGCAACACTGCCGAACAGCTGCTGTGGCGCCATCCAGCGGCGACGCAGGGCGTCTGGTTGCATGCGCACCATCGCGTAATGGTCGTAGTCCCAATGGGACAGTATCATCGCCGCATCGGCGCACACGCAAGGGTGATCGGGCAATTGTTGGTAGGTGTTGAGGTTTTGAGGCGCTGGCAGACCGTAGTCGACATATGCCCGGATTTTTCCCGATTCATCGTAGAGCGCGATATTGTTGCCAGCGCCGATTGAATTGACGCCGACAAAAGGCTGATACCAGTTTGGCGTTATCTCTGGAGTCGCTGAATCGGTTGGCTTTCCGGGTGGAGTACCAACGTTGGTTCTTGGTGACGTACCAAAGCGACTAATACCAGCTGGCGTTGCAAGGAATGCTGCAATTCGTGGATCGCTCTGTGGGAAATGCAGGCCTTGCAGGAGCGCTTGCAACTCGCTGGAAAGACTTTTAAACTGGACTAGCTCGGCTAGCATTACCGGTCCATCTTGGTCCATCGTTACCCCGATGTTGGCTACGATGATTTCTCCGTCGTCCGCTGGTTCTCGTAGTGAATCGAGCACGCCCACGCGCTTGCCCGCAAGAAAATACCAGTTGCCCTCTTGTATAAGGATTTCTTTTAAAGATCCTGGCCCGAGCATGGCTTCCTGCAGCGACACGGGGGCTGGTTGCTGCGCGTTCGTCATAAACATCATGTACTGCAGGTGCGCCTCATATAGGCGGATACGTAGCGGCTCGGGGAGCTCATGGTATCCCGTCTGTAGCGATTTCCCCTTCAGTTCACTCACCAGTGCCTTGCCTAGGTCACGCAATTTCAGTTGGCTCACTGTCTTGAGGAACCATAATACGTCGACTGATTCAAAACGCATGCAGCGGAAGCTGTTAGAGCCGCCACCTGATTCTTGGGGGGCGTCCTCGTGAAGAAATGCGAAATTGCAGAAAACCATAGGGATGCTCGGTCTCAGAATTTAGATTGTGGGAATTACATGGTATCGTGATTTGGAACTGGGGGAAATGCCCAAAGTCGGCCAGCTCCATTTCAGTATTGCATAGGCTTGGATATTGGGTGCTGATTTGCACGGAATGCAGATGGAGTAATTTCGTTTCTCCTGACAAGATCGCGAGAAATCTCACTTCCCATGGCGGCCTGTCTCAAATTGGCTGGCAATGATAATTCTAAGCAATTGAAATTCGTTCATTTCGGCCTCTACTTAGATGTCATTTAAAGGGGGGGCTGTCTTATTCCATCTCAAAAACGTAAAGCAGCCGCAGCGCGACGCTAGCACGATCATGTTAACGCTGAGAGGTGCCAAAAAGGCGATTACATTTATGCGATGGCAGGCGCTCTATAAAGGAAACCCAATTCTGAAGCCAGCGACAATGCGGATGCGTTTTCGGTGATCGAGTAGGAAGCTCATGCGCACTCTGATTTAGTGGTTTTTAGTTCCGAAAATAGCGCGGAGTCGTACGAAATGTCGGTGGTTAGTATAGGGTAGTAGTGGCTAGCGCGTTTTAGTAAAAGCCGAAAAAAATAGACCCCCATGAATGCATACCAAAATTTCTTCGATTTCTTTTCAATGAACAACGGGGAACGCCTGGATGGTTTGAGCGAAATCTATTTCAGCGGCATGAGCCGTGATGAGCGCGCGATGGCGTTCGAGTACTTGTTGAAAATGGTGCTGGAGGGCGGTAGCTGGGAGAGTGTCAACGGGCTGTTCATCGCCGACGCGGAGCGTGCGGCGCTTGTCGTCAGGAAGTTGTTGGACGCTCACCAGCTACGCGAAGATGCCGAGATCGCGGCCGCCTGGAACCTCTATTGCCTGCAGCCAGATTCGTCATTGATTCCCGTGTTTATCCGGTTGATGTCGAGCGGTGACAAATACAATCGCGCGCATGCCGCCTTCTACGTGCCGGCCGATGATTTCACACCGGAGCTGGACTCGGCCCTCAAAGGCATGATCCGCACGGAGACGGAGACCCTGCCATTGGTGAACGCCACCAACAAGTACCTCGAATGCCACGGCATCACCAGGGAGTCGGTGAGCAAGGAAGAGTTTTCCCGTCTCTATCGCGGCCTGCGCAGCGACGAAGCCGGCGTCAAGGAAGCCGTGTTCAACGAACTGAAAAATCTGCTTCAATAGAACGATGGTCGGTTAATCGTTTACCATGCCGGTAAAGCTCGATTTGACGGGCATCGGACAGGAGACGATTTGATGAGGTTCACAGCAGGATTGGCGGCGTTGTTGTTGGCCGGGCAGGCGTTCGCGGGCGTGGCGGTGCAGCCGGACGATGCGCAATTGCGCTACACGGGGCGCATCGATTTCGCCGACCGCGCGCGGCCCATGTTGTCGTGGCCCGGTACCAGCATCGAAGGGAACTTCACCGGCGCCAGCCTGGCGGTCAAGCTGGACGACCAGTTGGGCAAGAACTTCTTCAACGTGTTCATCGACGGCGACCTGGCCAGGCCGGCGGCGGTCATCGAGGCCGCGCAGGGCGGCAAGACCTACGCGGTGGCCAGCGGCCTGGGGCCGGGCCCGCACCGATTCCTGATCACCAAGCGCACCGAGGGCGAGGAGGGCGGCACCGTCTTCCAGGGCCTGGAACTGGCGGACGGCGGCAAGCTGCTGCCGCCACCGCCGGCCAAGCAGCGCCGCATCGAGTTCTTCGGCGATTCGATCACCACCGGCATGGGCGACGAGTCGCCGGACGACGGGCCGGATCATCTGCTGAAGGACAAGAACAACTTCCTCTCCTATTCGTCGGTCACGGCGCGGGCGCTGGACGCGGAGGCCCACATCATCTCGCAAAGCGGCATCGGCGTGATGATCAGCTGGTTCCCGTTCACCATGCCGGATTTCTATGACCAGCTGAGCGCCGTCGGCAACAACGACACCCATTGGGACTTCCGCTCGTGGACGCCGGACGTGGTGGTCATCAACCTGTTCCAGAACGACCGCTGGCTGATCGACCGCGAGAAGCGCCTGTCGCCGGCGCCGGACGATGCGCAACGCGTGCAGGCCTACAGCAGCTTTGTGCAGAAGATCCGCGCGCTGTATCCGCAGGCCTACATCGTGTGCGCGCTGGGCAGCATGGACGCGGTGCAGGAAGGCTCCAAGTGGCCGGGCTACGTGCGCGCGGCGGTGGACCAGATGCGGCAAGGCGGCGATCGGCGGATCGACACCATCGTGTTCCCGTGGACCGGCTTCGGCGGCCATCCGCGCGTCAAGCAGCACCAGGCCAACGCCGCGCAACTGACCGCCTTCATCCGCCAGAAAATGGGCTGGTGAGCGCCGCATTGTGCGGATTTCGTCATCCTTTTAGCGGCGCCGTCACAAGACGGCCGCCGCGACTGCACGTACATTAGAGGATGGCCATCCACCATGGGGTAAGTATGCATCGTCGACAGGTATTGCAGGGCGCCGCCGGACTGGGGCTGATTTCAGGCTGGCCCGCCGCCGCCAGAGCGGCCACCGCCGCCACCGGTTTTCCATCCACCGCGCGTGCGCTGCCGCTGTCGTCGGTCCGGCTGCTGCCTTCGATCTACGCCGATGCGCTGCAAGCCAACCAGGCCTACCTGCTGCGCCTGAGCGCCGACCGCTTCCTGCACAACTATCACCGCTTCGCCGGCCTGCCGACCAAGGGCGCCATCTACGGCGGCTGGGAGTCCGACACCATCGCCGGCGAGGGACTGGGCCACTATCTGTCGGCGCTGTCGCTGATGCTGGCGCAGACCGGCAACGCGGCGCTGAAGCCGCGCATCGATTACATCGTGGCCGAACTGGCGCGCGTGCAGCAGGCGCACGGCGACGGCTATGTGGCGGGCTTCATGCGCAAGCGCGCGGACGGCACGGTGGTCGACGGCAAGGAGATCTTCCCCGAGATCGTGCGCGGCGAGATCAAGTCCGCAGGCTTCGACCTGAATGGCTGCTGGGTACCGCTGTATAACTGGCACAAGGTCTTCGCCGGCCTGTTCGACGCGCAGACCCACGCCGGCAACGCCCAGGCGCTGCAAGTGGCGCTTGGCTTGGCGGGCTATATCGACAAGGTGTTCGCCGCGCTCAGCGACGATCAGGTGCAGCAGGTGCTGGCCTGCGAGCATGGCGGCATCAACGAGAGCTTCGCCGAACTCTATGCGCGCACCAACGACCAGCGCTGGCTGGCGCTGGCGCGGCGGCTGTACCACACCAAGGTGCTGGCGCCGCTGACGCAGGGCCGCGATGAACTGGCCAACCTGCATTCCAACACGCAGATCCCCAAGCTGATCGGCCTCGCGCGCCTCCACGAGCTGACCAGCCGCCGCAGCGACGCCGACGCCGTGGACTTCTTCTGGAAGCGCGTCACGCAGCACCACAGCTACGTCATCGGCGGCAACGGCGACCGCGAATACTTCTTCGCGCCCGACAGCATCGCCACCCACATCACCGAGCAGACCTGCGAGGCCTGCGCCAGCTACAACATGCTGAAGATGACGCGCCATCTCTACAGCTGGGCGCCGGACGCCGCCTACTTCGACTACTACGAGCGCACGCACCTGAACCACATCCTCGCGCACCAGAACCCGCGCACCGGCATGTTCACGTATATGACGCCGCTGATGTCCGGCATGGCGCGCGAGTACTCCAGCGAGGACAACGACTTCTGGTGCTGCGTGCTGTCCGGGATGGAGAGCCACGCCAAGCACGGGGATTCGATCTACTGGGAGAACGGCGACACGCTGTTCGTCAATCTCTACATTCCATCGACGGTGGAGTGGAAGGCCGCGCGGCTGGAGCTCAACACGCGCTATCCGTTCGAGGGCGACATCGACCTCAAGGTGCGCCGGCTGGCGGGGCCTCGCCAGTTCACGCTGGCGCTGCGCGTGCCGTCGTGGGCCGGCGGGCACACGGTGCTGGTCAACGGAAAACCGCAGACCGCCAGCAAACATAAGGGCTACTTGCTAATACGCCGGCGCTGGCGCGCGGGCGACAGCGTGCGCCTGTCGCTGCCATTGGACCTGCGGATGGAAGCGGCGGCCGGCGACGACCATGTGGTGGCGCTGCTGCGCGGCCCGATGGTGCTGGCGGCGGACCTGGGCGCGGCCGACAAGCCGTTCACCGGACTGGCGCCGGCGCTGGTGGGCGCCAACGTGCTGGCCGCGTTCGCGGAGGCGGACAAGAGCCGGGCCGTGTACCGCAGCGTGGGCACGGGCCGTCCCGGCGACATGAAGTTCACGCCGTTCTTTTCGCAGTACGAGCGGCGCGCGGCGGTGTACTTCAACGTCTACACCGAGGCCGAGTGGGCGGCGTCGGAAGTCGCCTTCCGCAAGGAGGAGGCGCGCCTCAAGGACTTGGCCGAGCGCTCGGTCGATGTCATGCACCTGGGCGAGATGCAGCCGGAGCGCGACCACGACCTGCAATCGGCGATCTCCTATCCGGTCGCCTACCGTGGCCGCAATGGACGCGATGCGCGCACCGGCGGCTACTTCAGCTTCCGCATGAAGTGCGCCGACGGCCCGCTGCTGCTGCAGGCGAGCTACTGGGGCGAGGAGCGCAACCGCGATTTCCACATCAGCGTCGACGGCGAGCGCATCGCGCGCGTCACGCTCGATGGCGGCCAGCCGGGCGTGTTTGTCGATCAGGAATATCCTGTGCCGGAGCGCATCACCAGCGGCAAGCGCAGCGTGGTGGTGCGCTTCGATCCCGAGCCGGGCCACACCGCTGGGCCGGTGTTCGGCGTGCGCCTGTTCACGCAGCGCACGGGCATGTCGTCCTGAGCGCGGCGTCGCGCACGCGAGACAGCGCGACTTGAATGTTGGCCAGCCCATGCTATTCTGGTTTTCTATCTTATCAATTTTATATTGCTTAAGGAGAAGACATGAAGAAGCTCGCGATTGCGCTGGCCTGCCTGGCCTGCGCCGGTTCCGCCCTGGCCGATACCAACGTCGCCCTGGGCGGCGGCGTGACGCTGACCGGCGGTGGATTCTGGAATAGCGGTGAATGGGGCTTGGGCGTGCCGGCCTTGCCATCGTCGGTCACGGACGGCGTCTACCTGCCGATCCAGACGCAGTGGAACCTGGGCACGGTGTTCTGGAGCGGCGACTACGGCGCCGATTCGGTGACCATCACCCTCAACCAGGCGGCGATGGTGAACCAGCTGAACATCCAGGCCGACAACGACAACCTCTACCGCATCCAGTACCGCGACCAGGCCAACACCTGGCACGACCTGGCGGTGATGGCGCCGCACCTCTCATGGGGCATGGACAACGGCAGCACGACGCTGGACACGCCGGTCGCGGCCACCGCCTTCATGATCAGCGGCGCCGCCGGCCGCGGCGACAACCACTTCGCCGTCTCGGAATTCCAGGCCATCGGCACCGTCATCCCGGTGCCCGAGCCGGCCGGCTACGCCATGCTGGGCGCCGGCCTGGCCTTGCTGGGCTGGACCGCGCGCCGCAAGCAGCGCCGTTCCTGAGCGTACGCCGCGCTGATTGCGCAAGACGCCGCCACGAGCGGGCCGGCGTTTTGCGCGCGGATGTGCGGCAGCGAACGGTGGCCGGCGCGCCGTTCGGCTAATTTGGGCTCATCGCTGATTATTCCGAGTCCCATCATGCATATCCGATTTCTGCTGGCGCTGGCCGGCGCCGCCTTGTTCCACAGCGGCGCCGCGCTGGCCGATCCCCCGGCGCGCGTGGCGCGCCTTGCGTATGTCGCCGGTCCCGTGAGTTTTTCCGCCGCCGGCGCCGATGACTGGCAGACGGCCGGCATCAACCGGCCGCTGGTCGCGGGCGACCGCCTGTGGACCGCGGCCGGCGCGCGCGACGAGGTGCAGGCCGGCCCCGCCGCCGTCCGCATGGGTGGCGAGACGCTGGTCACGCTGCTCAACGCCGACGACACCAAGACCCAGTTGCAACTGTCGCAGGGGCGGCTGAACCTGCGCGTGCGCCAGCTGCGTCCCGACGAGGTGCTGGAGGTCGACACGCCCAACCTGGCGTTCAGTATCCGCAAGCCCGGCCACTACCGGCTACAGGTGGACGCCTCCGGCAACGCCACCGAGGTCGCGGTGGTCGACGGCCAGGGCGAGGCGTATGGCGACAACACGTCCTACCTGGTCGATCCCGGCCAGGCGTATCGCTTCACCGGCACCGGCCTGCAGGATTTCAGCGTGAGCCAGCTGCCGCCGGCCGACGATTTCGACCGCTGGGCGGCGCAGCGCGACCGCCGGCTGGAGCATCCGGTGGCGGCGCGCTATGTGTCGAGCGACGTGGTCGGCTACGAGGACCTGGACGACAACGGCGACTGGCGCGACGTGCCGGGCTACGGCAATGTGTGGGTGCCCACGCATGTGGCGTCGGACTGGGCGCCGTATCGCGACGGCCACTGGGCCTGGGTCGACCCGTGGGGCTGGACCTGGGTCGACGATGCACCGTGGGGGTTCGCGGTGTCGCACTACGGCCGCTGGGCGCAGACGCCTGCCGGCTGGGGCTGGGTGCCGGGGCCGGTGGTGCAGCGGCCGGTGTATGCGCCGGCGCTGGTGGTGTTCCTGGGCGCGGCGACGCTGATGGTGGGGCAGCGCGATCCCGGCGTGGCCTGGTTCCCGCTGGGGCCGCGCGAGGTGTACCGGCCGGCGTACCGGGCCAGTCAGGTGTATGTCACCAACATCAACACCAGCAACACGGTCATCAACAAGACGCAGATCACCAACGTCTACAACAACGTCAACATCACCAACGTGCGCTATGTGAACCGGCAGGCCGTGACGGCGGTGCCGGCCAGGGCGTTCGCGCAGGCCCAGCCGGTGCGGCAGAACGTGGCGCGCGTGGCGCCGCAGGCCTTGGCGGCGGCGCCGCTGGCCGCCGCGCCGTCGCTGAAGCCGCAGCGTCCGGCGGCGCTGGGCGGCGGGCAGGGTGGTGCGCGTCCGGCGCCGGCCATCCTGGCGCGGCCGGTGGTGGCGAAGACCGCGCCGGCGGAGGCGGCGGTGCGGTCGATGGCGCCGAAGCCGGCGCAGGGCGTTGCGCAGGCGGCCGCCAATGTCCACATGGTGCGGGCGGCGCGGCCGACGATGCCGATGCCGGCCGCTGCGCAGCAACTGGCGCAGAAGGGCGGGGCGCATGGTCCGGCGGCAGCCGCGCCGGCGTCGACGCCCTTGCCGCTGGCGGCGCGGCCGATGAAACCGGGGGAGATTCCGCCGCAGGCGCTGCTACGCTGGCCAGCGACACCAGCGCAGCCTGCCCACGCTCGGGAGTGCATCCGCCCATCGTGCAACATGCGCAGACGGAATCGCGGCCGCCGCCGGGGCAGCATCCTGTAGCGGAACCGCATGCATCGACGCCGCCGCAGCCTGTGGCGCAAGCGCATCCGCAGGCGGAGGCCCATCCGCAACCGGCGCCGCATATGCAGGCAGAAGCGCGCCCGCAACCAGCGCCGCATCCGCAAGCTGAAGCTCGTCCTCAGCCGGCGCCGCATCAGCAGGCGGAAGGCCGCCCGCAACCGGCACCGCATCCGCAGGCGGAGGCTCGCCCGCAACCGTCGCCGCATTTGCAAGCCGAGGCGCGGCCGCAACCGGCGCCGCATCCACAAGCTGACGCTCGTCCACAGCCCGCGCCGCATCAGCAGGCGGAAGCGCGCCCGCAACCGCCGCCGCATCCGCAAGCCGAGGCGCGGACCGCCCCGCCGCCGCGTGAGCCGCAGCACGGCGCGCAGCATCCGTTAGCCGAGGCGCCGCCGCATCGCGAGGCCGCGCATCACGATCCCAAGCAGGAACCGAAGCGCGAATAGCGGCCCGCGCCTACGAGACGCCGTAACGGCCGCGGATTTCCGCCAGCACGCCTTGCTTCTCCAGCCGCAGGATGGCGGCGTTGAGCAGGTCGAGCTCGGCCTGGGTCGTGCTGTGCTTGTTGAGCATCAGATGCACCGGCGCCCGCATCACGGTGAACGGCAGCGGCGCGATGGCGACGCCCTGTTCCCGCGCCTCGTGGCGCAGGGCGGCGGTGTCGCCGAGGATCAGCTCGGCCCGTCCGGCGTCCAGCATGCGCAAGCCCTGCTCGAAGCTGAGGAAGGTGCTCAGGTGGCCCGATTCCAGCAACCGCGGCTGCACGCGCGCATACGCCGCGCCATACCAGCCCAGCTTGGGCGCCAGCAGCGACAGGTTTTTTCCCGCCAGCGCCTCGACGCTGTGCACCCCGCGGTAGCGCGCCAGGTTGGCGCTGCGGGTGAAGACGCCGACCGATTCGAAGCGGTAGGCCAGGCTGAAGCGCGCGTACTTGCGCCGCTCGGCGGTGTCGGACGCGGCCAGCAGCAGGTCCAGCCCGCCCTGCTCGAACTGGCGCTGGCGGCGCGCGGTCGGCAGCGCCGGCAGCAGCTGCAGCGCGCAGCCGGCCTCCTTGAAGATCGCCTGCGCCAGCTCCAGGTCCAGTCCGGCCGGCGGGCCGTCGGGCCGGGTGTAGACATAGGGCGGCCATTGTTCCAGCGCCATTTTCATCTGGCACGGCGCGGCCTGCGCCTGCAATGCGGACGCGACCATGAACGCCATGACGGGACCGACGCGACGCGCTTGCATGGCGTAACCCTTTCTAGTCTTATGGCTACAATTTGCCAGATGCGGCGGGAATGTCAAGCCCGACCGCCCGCCATCGATGCGGGCGGCGGCATGGCTATTGCGTTCACCGCGTGGCTGGATGAAAATGGGCGCCTTGCCTAACAACCAACCGCCAAGCGCCGGACTGGAACCCTCTGTTGACCTCCTCCCTCGAAATCGCCGCCAACGTCGTGATGACGGTCTCCATCGTCCTGGCCGGGCGCAACAACGTGCATTCGTGGTGGCTGGGCGTGGTGGGCTGCGCGATGTTCGCCGCGCTGTTCTACAACGTCAAGCTGTACGCCGACGTGGCGCTGCAGCTGTTCTTCATCGTCACCTGCTTCATCGGCTGGCTGCGCTGGCTGCGCGGCGACGCCGGCGGCGCGCTGCCGATCAGCCGCGCCAGGCTGGGCGCGCTGGGCTGGATGGTCGGCGTCGGCATCGCGGCCACGCTGGGCTACGGCCTGATGCTGCAGGCCTACACCAACGCCTACGCGCCGTTCATCGATTCGGCGGTGCTGATGTTCAGCATCGTGGCCCAGCTGCTGCTGATGGGGCGGCGCCTCGAGACCTGGCCGTTCTGGCTGCTGGTCAACACCATCTCGGTGCCGCTGTACGCCAGCCGCGGCCTGCACCTGACCGCCCTGCTGTACGCGGCCTACTGGATCAACGCGCTGGTGTCGTGGTTCTTCTGGCGGCGCCAGATGCGCCAGGACGACGCACTAGCCACATTGCGCGCATTGAAAGGGTGACATTCCCGGCCGCCCGACATATGATGATATTTCCATACGGAATGGCCTGAGGAGATACCATGCAATGGTTTTATGATTTAAGAATCGGCAAGAAGCTGATCGTTTCATTTGGCGTGGTGATCGCGCTGACCTGCGCGCTGGGGTTGTTCACGCTCAGCCAGCTCGCCAGGGTCAACCAGGCCTCGACCGACATCGCCACCAACTGGATGCCGGCGGTGCGCTACCTGGGGCAGATGCAGGCCTCGCTGTCGCGCTTCCGCATCTCCGAGGCCACCCACATCCTGCTGGCCGAGGATGCTGAAATGAGCGCCACCGACAAGTCGTTGGCGACCCGCCTGGAAACCTTGCGCAAACAGCAAGCGTCGTACGCGGCGCTGGTGTCCGAGCCGGAGGAGAAGCGCATCTACGCCGAGCTGCAGAAATCGCTGGACGACTACCTGGCCACCAGCGGCAAGCTGACCGCGCTGTCGCGCGAGGGCAAGAAGGACGACGCGCGCGCGCTGTTCCGCGGCGGCTCCAACAAGCTGTTCCGGCAGGTCAACGAGCAGCTCGACGCGCTGGTCAAGATCAACGACGACGGCAGCGCCGCCGCCGACAAGTCGGCCTCCGACACCTATTCGATGTCGCGCAAGATGGTGCTGGGCACGCTGGCGCTGCTGATCGTGGTCAGCGCGGTGCTGGCGACGGTGGTGGCGCGCATCGTCGCCGGGCCGCTGGAGGAGGCGGTGGCCATCGCCCAGCGCGTGGCCGACGGCGACCTGACCGGCCACATCGTCAGCCACGGCAACGACGAGACGGGCCAGCTGATGCAGTCGCTCAAGGCCATGAACGACAGCCTGCTGCGGGTGGTGGGCGAGGTGCGCGGCGGCACCGACACCATCGCCACGGCGTCGGCGGAAATCGCCAGCGGCAACCTGGACCTGTCGGCCCGCACCGAGGGCCAGGCCAGCTCGCTGGAGGAGACCGCGTCGGCGATGGAGGAGCTGACCTCGACCGTGAAGCAGAACGCCGACAACGCGCGCCAGGCCAACCAGCTGGCGCAGTCGGCGTCCGGCACGGCGGCCGACGGCGGCAAGGTGGTGGGCGAGGTGATCGCCACGATGGAATCGATCAGCGCCTCGTCGCGCAAGATCGTCGACATCATTTCCGTCATCGACGGCATCGCCTTCCAGACCAACATCCTGGCGCTGAACGCGGCGGTCGAGGCGGCGCGCGCGGGCGAGCAGGGCCGCGGCTTCGCGGTGGTGGCGTCCGAGGTGCGCAACCTGGCCCAGCGCTCGGCGGCGGCCGCCAAGGAGATCAAGGGCCTGATCGACGATTCGGTGCAGCAGGTGGACAACGGCACGGCGCTGGTGCAGCAGGCCGGCAGCACGATGGAGCAGGTGGTGGCCAGCGTGCGCCGGGTGACCGACGTGGTGGCGGAGATCTCGGCCGCCAGCAGCGAGCAGAGCACCGGCATCGAGGAGGTCAACAAGGCCATCACGCAGATGGACGAGGTGACCCAGCAGAACGCCGCGCTGGTCGAGCAGGCGGCGGCCGCGGCCGGTTCGCTGCAGGACCAGGCCGCCAAGCTGGCCGGCGTGGTGGCGGTGTTCCGCCTGCGCTGACGCGCCCCGCTCCGCCAGGGAACGCCGCCGGCATCAGCCGTGCGGCGTTTTTTTATGCTGGATGGCCTGGCGGAAGGCGCTCGGCGTCACGCCCAGGCGCTCGCGGAAGGCGGTGGCGAAATTGCCGGCGTTGTTAAAGCCGATCATCAGGGCGATGTCCTGCACGTCGATGTCGGTGTCGCGCAGCAGCTCCTCGCCGCGCCGGATGCGCGCCTCGCGGATGTAGGCGAACACGGTCATGCCGGTCTGCTCGCGGAACACCTGCGACAGCTTTTCGCGGTAGGTGCCGACGCTGCGGGCGATGTCGGCCAGGCCGGGCAGCGAGGCCAGGTTGTCGGCGATCAGGCGCTTGGCGGCGTTGACCAGCACCGCGTCGGGGTCGGCCTCGGCCGGACGGCCCTGCGCCGGCGCGGCGGCCGGCGCCGCGCGCTGCCGGTTGGCGCGGCGGGCCAGCTTCAGGTGGACCTGGATGCGCGCCGCCAGCTCGCCCGGCGAAAACGGCTTGGCGACGAAATCCACGCCGCCGATCGACAGGCCCATGATGCGCTCCTCGTCGGCGTCGGCGCCGCTGAGGAAGATGATGGGAATGTCCTCGGTGACGGGGTTGGCCTTGAGCAGGCGGCAGGCGGTGTAGCCGTCCATATTGGGCATGCGGACGTCGAGCAGGATCAGGTCGGGATGCTGGGCCAGCGCCAGCTGGTAGCCTTGCAGGCCGTTGACCGCCACCGACACCTTGTATGGCAGCTCGCTCAGCAGATCGACCAGCATGCGCTGTTCGAACGCGGAGTCGTCCACGATCAAGATGCTCTGTTGTGTGTCGCTGGCAGTCATGGGCTCCCACCTTCGATACCGGGTTGATAACGTTTTATCACGCCTGTGACTATTATGCCTATCTTTTGAAAATTTTTAATAGATTCGACCGCTGGCGAAACACGCTGGTTGGTACTGGATTGGTACGTCCGGCTTGCATGGCTGTTGCATATTCCTCCTATCCGCCAATTTTTTTTAATAGATTTCTACGCAATCAAAACTGTAGTCTCTTGTAGCAAAAGCGCATGTTTCTTGGATAGATAATAATGAATTCAGCCGTGACGCGAAGGCGGTCCGTCCGCCCTGAAGTGCTAACCCTGGAACAGAGGAGTCAAAAAAATGAAACATACCGATTTTGGCCGTATGCCTTGCCCCATCGCCCGCAGCCTGGGAAAAGTGGGGGAGTGGTGGAGTATCCTGATCCTGCGCGACGCGTTCTACGGCCTGTCGCGTTTCGACGAATTCGAGAAGAGCCTGAAGATCGCCCCCAATATGCTGACCCGCCGCCTGGCCGGCCTGGTCGAGGGCGGCCTGATGGAGCGCCGCCAGTACAGCGCCCGTCCGCCGCGCTACGAGTACGTGCTGACCAAGGCCGGCCGCGCCTTCAAGCCGGTGCTGCTGGCCTTCATCGCCTGGGGCAACGACCACCTGGCGCCGGAGGGGGCCAGCCTGCTGGTGGTCAGCCGCGAGACCGGCAAGCCGGCCGACCAGGTGCTGGTCGACGCCAACAGCGGCCTGGCCATCAACGACGAGGACTACATGTTCGCGCCCGGCCCCGCCGCCACCGACGTCATGCGCTCGCGCCTGATCGAGATCAGCAAGCACGCCTCGTAGGCGTTCACAGCGCCGGTTCCAGCTGCGCGTAGACGGCGCTGGCCAAGGTGGCCAGCGCCGCCTTGTCCAGGTTGCCGGACAGGGCGTAGCCGAAGCGCCCGTCGATCCAGTAAAACACCCCCACCTGTCCCTCCTGCGCGAAGCGGAAGCCGGTTTCCTGGTTGTGGGTCTGTTCGGTCGACACATACAGCGTCAGGCGCGCGCCGGCGCCGTCGCGGTACATGAACTGCGCCACCGGCCCGCTCTGGCCGGGCAGCAGCCTGCCTCCCTCCAGCGCATAGCCCAGCGACGCCAGTTGCGGCGGCTTCAATTGCGCCCCCAGCCGTTTCGACAGCCAGGCCACCAGGTGCGCCTGCTGGTCGGCGCCCACTTCGACCGGATGCCGGATTTCCGGCGTGTAGACCACGTGCGCCAGCGCGGCGCGGCGCGGCAGCGCGGCCAGGCTGGCGTTGCCGCCCAGGGCGCCGTCGTCGCCGGCCGCGCCGCGGCGGCCAGCCGGCGCCGCCGGCGGCCACGCGTCAGCGCCAGCATGGCGGCCAGGCGCAAGGGTCGGCGGCCGGTGGGCCGGAGCCCGGGGCCAGCCAGCCGCGCCAGCCGTGGGGTTGCGCGGGCGGCGTCACGCGGGCGGTCATGGCCGGCGGTACAGGCTGCTCCAGCACCGGCCGGTACAGCGCGCGTAAGGCGTCGTCGTGGTCGCGATAGGCTTGCAACCGCGCCGCGTCGGCCGGATGCAGCGCCAGGTGGGCGTCGACCGCGCCGCGCCGTTCGGGCGGCAGGCGGCCGTCGACCCAGGCTTGCAGTTCGGCTTCGGTAACAGGGGAGTTCATTTGACGACCTTCAGCGTGGAGGGCAGGGGCTGGCCCTGCAGGATCAGGCGCAGCCGCTCCCTGCCGCGGGACAGGCGCGACATCACCGTGCCGAGCGGAATATCGAGGGCGGCCGCCACCTCGTCGTAGCGCATCTCTTCCAGCGCCACCATCAGCAGCACCTCGCGCTGCTCCGGCGGCAGCTGTTGCAGCGCCTGGTCCATGTCGCGCAGGGCCAGGCCGTGGGAGGTGGTGTCGGCCATGGCCGGCTGCAGCGCGTCGTCGAGCGGCTCGGTGGCCAGCGACGGCCGGCGCTGCTGGTCCGCGTGCAGATTGTGCATGATGCCGAACAGCCAGGCGCGCATGTCGCCGCCGCGCCGCCAGCTGGCCAGCCTGTCCCAGCCGCGTTCGACCGTGTCCTGCACCAGGTCGTCGGCCTCGGCGCGGCCGCCCAGCAGCGCCCGCGCGTAGCGGCGCAGGCGTGGGATGCAGGCGATCAGGCGGTCGCGTTCGTCTTGCATGGACGGCGCTTAGTCCTTGACCACGTGCCAGATGTCCTTGAAGTTGTCGCCGTTGCGGTCGCCCGGCTTGAGGTCCTTCTTGAACAGGTACAGCGGCTTGCCCTTGTAGGCCAGCTGCTTGGCGCCGTCCTCGCGGGTGATCGCGGAATACGGCGCGGCCACGCTGGCCGCCGGCACCACGGCGGGCCAGTTCTCGCTGCAAGGGCCGTTGCAGGCGCTGGTGCCGCTGCCGGCCGCGTCCTTGTCGAAGGTGTACACGGTCATGCCGGCCGCGTTGACCAGGATGCCGTCTTTTTTCATGACGGAGTCGGCGTGGGCGGCGCCGGCCAGCAGCGCGGCGGCGAGCAGGAGGGACAGGCGGGGGGCGATCTTCATGGCTTGGGTCCTTTACGGTTGGGTTGAACGGCGACGCGAAGCGGCGCTGTCATCGGGTATACGTAAGGTACGACCGGATTATTCCCTCGACCGTAAAATAAATTTTCCGATCAATGAACGGGAGATGGCAATGAAAAAACAACTCATCATTGTCGCCGGCCTGGCCGTGGCGGCCATGTCGCCATCCTACGCCCAAACGTTGAACAAAGGCGACCAGCACAAGACCGCCCTGCAAAAGGCCAGCAAGCACGCGACCACCAAACAGTGAGCGATCGGCGGCGGAACATTTCTCTGGGTTAAAATAATTTCTCTTGGGAACTAAAATCTCTTTGATTTCAGGGACTTAAAAAGGGCTGCCTGGACAGTCCGTAAACTGTGGAATAATGCTGTAACAGCGCCTACATGCGCTAAGGCAATGGCGCCTGCCGCTCCGACCGGGAGCGGGTAGCACACAGTAAAGGGAAGTTATTTGGTGAATATGTTTGCGCACGATGTGGAGCTGGCGCGCTGGCAGGCGGAGTTGTCTGAAGCGCAAGGTTCGTCGCGTCTGCCCCTGTTGTCGGCGCTGGCCTGGCACCTGCGCCAGCGCGACCCGTCGCGTGCGCAAACCCTGGCCGCCGAGCTCACGCCGCTGCTGGCCGCGCTGCCCGACGCCGAGTCCGCCCTGCAGCGCGCCCGCCTGCTGCTGGTCGGCGCCGAGGCCGAATGGCTGAACGGGCGTCTGGACGCCGCCCAGCACCAGGCCGAGCAAGCCCTGCGGCAGCTGGAGCAGGCCGCCGCGCTGCCGGCCAGGGCCAACCGCGTGCGCGCGGACGCCTGCTGGGTGCTGGCCTGGGTCGCCAACGATCGCGGCAACAGCAGCGCCGGCGACCGCTGGCTGGAGCAGGCCGCGCTGGCCGCCCGCGCCGGTGGCGACCCGGTGCGCATCGACGTCATCGACGCCGCCTCCGGCATCTGCGACACCTTCCGCGACTGGAAGGCCGCGCAGGAGCGCTGGAGCGGCCGCTTCGGCACCGACCTGAGCGGCGTGGCGCCGGTCGCGGCCGGCTGGATCAGCGACTTCTTCGGCACCTGCGCCTTCCAGCGCAGCGACTACGGCCGCGCCATCGGCCACCTCATGCTCAGCTACGAAACCGCGCTGGCGACCGGACAGATACGGCGCGCCATCATCGTCGCCACCAACATCGGCAACGGCTTCACCAGCCTGAACGCGCACGAGGCGGCGCTGGACTGGATGCAGCGCGGCCTGGACCTGGCGCGCCCGACCGGCTGGCCGCTGAGCATCGGCATGTGTTTGATGCAGACGGCCGAGACCCTGCGCCAGCTGGGCCAGCGCGAGGCGGCGCAGACGCTGCTGCGCGAGGCGCTCAACACGCTGGCGTCCTTGTCCGGCTCGCGCGCCTACGCGGTGGCGCTGGAATACCAGGGCGACCTGGCGCTGGACCTGGGCAACCACGCGGCCGCGCTGGAGAGCTTCACCCGCCTGGCCTCGCGCGGCGACGCGCTGGGCCAGACCGACTTCCGCAGCAGCGCGCGGCGCGGCCAGGCGCACGCGCTGTCGCACCTGGCGCGGCCCGAGGAGGCGCTGGCCGCCGCGCAGGGCGCGCTGGCGCTGGCGCACGAACACGCCGACGCCTCCAGCCAGATCGCCGCGCTCAACGTGCTGGCCGACATCCACGCGCGCCACCAGCTGCCGCCGCCGGCCGACATGAAGGCGGCCAATCCGGTGCTGCACTACCTGCAGCTGGCGCTGGAGATCGCCGCCACCATCGAGGGCTACACCGTGCCCGGCGCGCTGCTCGACGCCACCGCGCGCGAGTACGCGGCCATCGGCGACCACGCGCGCGCCTACGCGATCGCGCTGCAGGCCAGCGCCGCGCGCGACCAGACCCACAGCCAGCAAGCCACCAACCGCGCCATCGCGATGCAGGTGCAGTATCAGACCGAGCGCGCGCAGACCGAGGGCGAGCATCACCGCCAGCTGGCCGCCGCCGAGGCGCAGCGCGCCGAGGTGCTGCAACAGACCAGCGCCACGCTGGAGCACCTGAGCGCCATCGGCCAGGAGATCACCGCCCACCTGGACGCGGCGGCGGTGTTCCGCGCGCTGGACCGCCACGTGCACGGCCTGCTCGACGCCACGCACTTCTCGGTGTTCCTGCTGGAGCCGGGCGGCGAGTGGCTGGCCTGCGCCTTCGGCGTGGAGGCCGGCAATCCGCTGCCGCCGGTGCGGGTGCCGCTGTCGGACCCCAACGCCAACTCGGCGCGCTGCGTGCGCGAGCGGCGCGAGATCCTGATCGAACTGGGCGAGGCCGATGTCACGCCCAACCTGATCCCCGGCACGTTGCCGACCCTGAGCCTGATCTTCGCGCCGCTGCGCGTGGGCGACCGCGTGCTGGGCGTGATGACGGTGCAGTCGCTGCATGAACGGGCCTACGGCGAGCGCGAACGGCTGATCTTCCGCACGCTGTGCGCCTACGGCGCCATCGCGCTCGACAACGCCAGCGCCTACCGCCAGGTGGCGGCCACGCTCAAGACACTGAGCGCGACCCAGGAGCAGCTGCTGGAGAAGAACCTGGAGCTGGAGCAGGCCTACAAGGCGCTGGAGGAGGTGAGCCTGACCGACCAGCTGACAGGCCTGCGCAACCGCCGCTTCTTCCTGCAGAACGTCGACGCCGACGTGGCCATGAGCCTGCGCGGCTACGACACCTGCCAGCACCGCGAGCTGACCGAGTGCGACCTGCTGGCGCCGAACGACCTGGTGTTCTTCATGGTCGACCTGGACCACTTCAAGGAGGTCAACGACCGTTACGGCCACGCGGCCGGCGATTCGATCCTGGTGCAGATGCAGGAGCGTTTGCGCGAAGTGTTCCGCGAATCGGACTATGTGATCCGCTGGGGTGGCGAGGAGTTCCTGGTGCTGGCGCGCGCCACGCATCGCGACGAGGCCCACGTGGTGGCGGAGCGCATGCGCCGCGCCGTGGCCGACCGCGATTTCCTGCTGCCGGACGGCGCGCGCTTGTCCAAGACCTGCTCGATCGGGTTTGCGTGCTTCCCCTTCCTGCCGGAGCAACCGCGCTTGCTGTCATGGTCGCAGGTGGTGGAGCTGGCCGACCAGGGCCTGTACATCGCCAAGCGCTCCGGCCGCAACGCCTGGGCGGCGCTGTACAGCACCGCGGCCACGCGCCCGGACGGCATCTTCCCGCGCCTGATGCAGCAGCTGGACCAGGCGGTGGCCGATGGCGAGGTGCGGCCGGTCAGC
Source organism: Duganella sp. BJB1802 (assembly GCF_013369445.1). Lineage (NCBI taxonomy): Bacteria > Pseudomonadati > Pseudomonadota > Betaproteobacteria > Burkholderiales > Oxalobacteraceae > Duganella > Duganella sp. BJB1802. Next base: position 66,281 of record NZ_JABWEF010000010.1, read on the forward strand.
AATCTGACCGGGCCGCTGGTGCTGGGCGGCGAGCGCCGCCGCGTGGGCCTGTCCAGCGACCTCGAAACTTAGGGGACTTCGACCACCACCTCGCAATTGAGCGTATTGGCGATGTAGCACTTGTCGTGCGCCTCGTGGTGGATCGCCTCCAGTTCCTCGGCGCCCGGCGGCGCGGTGCCGGCGAAGGCGATCACCGGCCGCAGCGCGATGCGCGTCATCGCCATTTTTCCGGCGGCGTTCTTGCCCATCTCGCCGACGGCGTGGTCGAGGTAACTGTCGACCGTGTGGCCCCGTTTGGCGGCGATCGACAGGAAGAACAGCATATGGCAGCTGGAGGTGGCGGCCACCAGCGCCTCCTCGGGATCGACGGCGGAGGCGTCCGACATCGGCAGCGGCACCGACAGCGGCGACGACGAGGCGGGCACGGTGGCGCCGCCGTCGAACCGCCATGCGTGGGCGCGGCTGTAGCGCTGTCCCAGGAAGTCTTGCCCGTTGCGCGTCCATTCAATCTTCGCTTCGAATTGCATGCCAAGCTCCATCGAGGTGAGGGGCCTATATGATAGCCCACTGCTTGCTATACTGCTGTCTTCTCCCCGATCTCACTCCGCCATGACCAAGACGCGCTGCAGCTGGGCCAATCCCGCCAACCCTCTCTACCTCGAATACCACGACAAGGAATGGGGCGTGCCTTGCCACGACGAGCGCCGTTTATTCGAGATGCTGAACCTGGAGGGCGCGCAGGCTGGCCTGAGCTGGGAGACGATACTCAACAAGCGCGAGAACTACCGCGCCGCCTTCGACCAGTGGGATGCCGAGAAAATCGCCGCCTACGACGCCGACAAGGTCGCGTCGTTGCTGGCCGATGCCGGCATCGTGCGCAACCGCCTGAAGGTGGCGGCGGCCATCACCAACGCGCAGGCCTACATGCGCCTGCGCGCCAGCGGCACCACGCTGGATCAGTGGCTGTGGGCTTATGTCGGCGGCAAGCCGCTGGACGCCGCCGAGGGGCCGCGTCCGGCCAAGACCGAACTGTCGGACCGCATTTCCAAGGACCTGGCCAAGCTGGGTTTCAAGTTCGTCGGCTCGACCATTATCTACGCCTACATGCAGGGCATCGGCATGGTGAACGACCATGCGCCGGACTGCTTCTGCCGGGCGCGCAAGCGATGACGCGGCGCGTGGTGCTGGACACCGACTTCGGCCACGGCGAACGCTTCATGGCCGAGTGGCGCGCCTTGTCGCCGCAGGGCATGCTGCACTATCTGGCGGTGACGCCGCACGTTCCCAGCGTGGACGCGAGCGCCGACGAGCAGCTGCGCGCCCTGTGGCCGCTGGACGTGCCGGGCTTCCACCGCATCCTGCTCGACGACGGTCGCGTCACGCTGGACCTGCTGGTTGGCGCGCTCGATGCCGTGCTGCCGCAGATCGCCGCGCGGGTCGGCGCCTTCCATGTCGACGCATCGTTCCCCGCATCGCAGGCGCGCGGGCTGGCCAAGCTGGCAGTGCTGGGCGCCACCCTGCGCGCGCGGGCACCGGACGAAGCGCTGGCCTGGGCATTGACGGCGGCGGGCTTCGTTTGCAAAGCCATCGAGGGCACGCAGGACATCGGCGCCGTCTACCAAAGCCGCAAGCCGCAGCCTGCGCCGCCGCCGGAACCGGTGCGCCGCGCGATCGTGATCGGCGCCGGCGTGGCCGGATCGGCGGCCTGCCATCGCCTGTGCGCCGGCGGCTGGGACGTCACGCTGATCGAACGCCACGCGGCGCCGGCGCAGGAGGCGTCCGGCAACGTGGCCGGCATCTTCATGCCGCTGCTGTCGAAGGACGACAACATCCCTACGCGCCTGAGCCGCGCCGCCTACACCTTCGCGCTGCGCGAGTGGCGGCGGCTGGGCGGCGTCGGTCGCGTGTTCGACGGCGCCAGCTGCGGCGTGCTGCAACTGGCGCGCGATGCCGACCATGCGATCGTTCAGCAGGACGTGGTGGCGGCTTGGAACTACCCCGAGGAATACGTGCGCTGGCTGGATGCAGGCGCCGCCGGCGAACTGCTGGGCGGTGCCACGCCGCATGGCGGCTGGCTGTTCGGGCAGGGCGGCTGGGCGCGTCCCGCGTCGCTGTGCGCGGCGATGCTCGATGCCTGCGGTGAGCGTCTGCGGCGCGTGTTCACCACCGAGGCGCTGGAGCTGCGGCGCGTGGACGGCGAATGGCAGGTGCGCGGCGGCGACGGCGCCTTGATCGCGCAGGCGCCCACCGTGGTGCTGGCCAACGGCACCGGCGCGGTCAACATCGCGCAGGCGGCGGAACTGCCGCTGTCCCGCTTGCGCGGCCAGGTCACGCACCTGCCGGTGCGGATGCCGCCCGCGCCGCCGCCGCGCCGGTGCCGTCGATGTCCAATGCTGCCAGCGCCACGCCCGCACCCGCGCCGATGCCGCCGGTGCTGCCGCTGGTGGTCTGCCGCGAGGCCTACGTCACCCCGCCGTCCGGCGGCATCGTCTGCGCCGGCGCCACCTACGACAACGACGACGATCCCGAACTGCGCGCCGACAGCCAGCTGGAAAACCTCACCCGCCTCGCCGAGATCGTGCCCGGCGAGGCCGTCGCCGCGCTGGCCGCCACCGCGCCGCTGGCGGGCCGGGTCGGCTTCCGCTGCGCCGCGCCGGACCGCCTGCCGCTGGCCGGCGCGCTGCCCGACTATCCATCCGCCGGCCGCCTCGAACGCCTGCGCGACGTGCCGCGCCACCCCGGCCTGTATGGCCTGCTGGGCTACGCCTCGCGCGGCTTGATCTGGGCGCCGCTGATGGCCGAACTGCTGGTGTCGCAGCTGGAAAACGCACCGCCGCCGCTGGAGGCCATGCTGGTCGATGCGCTCGATCCCGGCCGCTTCCTGCTCAAACAGCGCCGTCGCAGCCAGTAGCCGGCGCCAGGCGCGCGTTGCGTGCGCGCCAACGCGGCGTTGGCGCTGCTATATCAACAGGCTATAATTGCGGCACAAATAACAATCCCAACCCGCGCCGTCCATGGAGAACCGAACGATGGATGAAGAAGATGCGCAGCACCACGAAGGTTCGCCGGAGCTGTTCATGTTCCTGGCGTCGACTGTGCACGACATGAAGAATTCGATCGGCGTCCTCAATGGCACGCTGGAGAATCTGCTGGCCGCCGCGCCCTCCACGCCGGAGCAGCCGGGCTACGGCCAGCTGGCGCAGATGCTGTACCAGACCAAGCGCCTCAACGACAACCTGATCCAGCTGCTGGCGCTCTACAAGGACGTCGGCAAGCCTGGCTACCCGTTCGACCCCGCAGCATGCCGCGTCAGCGAGTTGGTCGAGCAGGTGGCGGCGCAGGCGCGCATCCTGTTGCAATCGCGCGGCATCACGCTGGACCTGGACTTCCCGCCGGACGCCATCTGGACCCTGGACGAAGACCTGATCATCGGTGTGCTGGTCCACGCCATTAACAACGCCATCCGCTATACGCGCGACCGCCTGCGGCTGGCCGTCCGCGTGGACGGCGACTATCTCGAACTGCGCGTGGAGGACAACGGCGACGGCTTCCCGCCATCGCTGCTGGAGGCCGGCGTCAGCGCGATGAACAGCCAGCGCAGCGCGATCAACTTCCTCAACAACAGCAGCGGCCTCGGTCTCTACTTCTCCAGCGAAGTGGCGAAGATGCACAAGTACCGCCAGCGCAGCGGCGGCATCGCGCTGGAGAACGGCGGCACACTGGGCGGCGGCTGTTTCGTGCTGCGATTGCCATGAGCGGCGTCGAAGCGATAGCCGCCACCGCCGCCGAAGGCGCGGTCGACTGGGCGGAGAAGCGCTACCTGCTGGTGGACGATTTCGTCGGCATCCGCCAGCTGCTGCGCGAATCGCTGCGCAACCTCGGCGCCAAGCATATCGACCAGGCGGCCAGCGGCGGCGAGGCGATGATGCTGCTGTCGAAGACCCGCTACGACGTGGTGCTGTGCGATTACAACCTCGGCGACGGCAAGAACGGCCAGCAGGTGCTGGAGGAGGCGCGCATCCGCAACCTGATGCTGCCCAGCAGCGTGTGGCTGATGGTCTCCGCCGAGAAGAGCGTGGAGTCGGTGATGGGCGCGGCCGAGCACCAGCCGGACGCCTACATCATCAAACCGATCACCGAGGGCGTGCTGTTGACGCGCCTGAACCGTGTGTGGAACAAGAAGCAGATCTTCCGCGAAATCGACCAGGCCTTCGCCGACAAGGACTACCTGCGCGCGGCGCGTTTGTGCGACGAGCAGATCGCCCACGACCGGCTGCACGAGATCGACCTGCTGCGCATGAAGGCCACGCTGCTGCTCAAGAGCGGCGAGCCGGAACAGGCGCGCAAGGTGTACGAGCAGGTGCTGGAGGAGCGCGACTACAACTGGGCGCGCTGCGGCCTGGCCAAGATCCTGATGAACAACGGCGAGCTCGATGCGGCGCTAACGATGTTCCAGGCGGTGATCACCGACAACCGCTTCTACATCGACGCCTTCGACCAGCTGGCCAAGACCTACCAGCTGCAGGGCAAGACCGAGGAGGCCTTCGGCGTGCTGGAGAAGGCCGCCAAGCTGTCGCCCAATTCGGTGCCGCGCCAGCGCGCGCTGGGGCAGACGGCGCTCAAGCTGGGCAACATCCCGGTGGCGGAGAAGGCCTTCCGCAAGTGCATCGAGATCGGCGAGTATTCGGTGATGAAGACGGTGGACGCCTTCTTCGGCCTGGCACGCGTGTGCGCGCAGAAGAACGACACCAAGGAAGCCATACGCCTGTTGAACGCGGCGGTCCACCAGTTCGGCGGCGACCAGGTCGAGCTGCGCGCCAAGATCACCGAGGGCCTGGTCTACCACGAGACCGGCGACTACCGGCGCGCGCGCAAGTCCGGCGACGAGCTGGAGGCGATGCTGGCCGACGAGAGCAAGCAGCGCCCCGACACCGACACCTGCCTCGACATGGCGACGCTGCTGTTCGCGGTCGGCGTGAAGGAGGCGCCGGTGGGGCTGCTGTGCTACATCACCCGCAATAACCACGACAACGTGCCGCTGCTGGAGGACGTGCAGAAGATCTTCGACAAGGCGCGCATGACCGACGAGGGCGTGGAGCTGATCAAGGCCTCGCGCAAGGAGGCGGCGGACATGATGAACAAGGGCGTGCTGCTGTGGAAGACCGGTAAGCTGGTCGAGGCGGTCGAGTGGATGCGGGTGGCGCGCAAGGCGCTGCCGCACAATATGCGTATCCTGTTCAATTCCGCGCAGATCCTGATCTCTCAGCTGCAGCAGACCGGCTACGTGCGCGAGCTGGCCGACGAGGCGATCGCGGTGCTGATGCATGTCGACGCCATCGCGCCGGGGCAGCAGCGCTTCGCCCAGCTGATGGAGCAACTGGCGTTGCTGGCGCCGATGTCGGGCGTGGTGGCGGCGGCCGCCGCCAGCGAGTACGAAGCGGCCAACGGCGCCATACCGGAACGCTCCCAGGACATGCGCGGGTGACGGCTGGGCGCAACAGCGGGCGTCGTGGCAGCCTTGTTTCCGGTCCGGCAAATGATTACACTGAATCGCGGCGCAGCCCTGTCTGCGCCTTGAATCGCCGTCAATATTGAGGGCAAATAAAGGGCACCAATCTATGCGCGATATCGCAAAAGAAGTTTATACAAAAATGAAAGTCGGCAGCGTGGCCTGGATACGTCCGGTCGCCGCCAAGGGAGATACGCTGGACAGTTTTCAGTCTGCCCACGACAGCGCCAAGGTGCTGGAAGAGGAGGGCCTGATCGATATCGAGAAGGTGCAGCGCCAGGCCGATGGCCTGATCGACGCCATCCGCATCCAGCGGCTGGCGTGACCGGCGCGGCGCACCATTAGGCCTTGTCGGCGGCGGCCTTCTTGACCGGGGCGCGTTTTTTGGCCGGGGCCTTCTTCGGCGCGGCGCTGGCCGTGGCCGGGGTGGCGGCGGCCGCCGGCTTGGCCTTGGCGGCCGGCTGCGTGGCCGCCGCCGCGAACTTGGCCGCCGTATCGGTGGCGCGTGCGGCCGCCGTGGCCATCATCGATTCCGACGCCATCGCCGTCGACACGGCTTGCTTGAACTGATCCTGCAGCATATTCCACCAGATGGCCGGATTGGTCATCGGGGCGGCCGAAGGCTTGGCCGCTTCCTCGGCTGCCGGCTTCTCGGCGGCGGCTGCGGGGGCGGCCGGTGCTGCTGGTGCGGCGGCCGGCGCAGGGGCTTTGTCCTTGTCCTTGTCCGCCTCGCGGGCATGGTGGAAGAAGGCCGACGCGTAAGGGTTGGCGTCGAAGATGGATTTGTGGTCGTTGCTCTGCGGCTGGTTGACGGCCGCCGCCAGGCTGGCGCCGACCGATTTGAGCGTGGCGATGGTCCCGCGCTGCACTTCCAGCGCCTGGATGCTACCGCGCAGCATGCTCATGTTCAGGTTCAGCCAGGTCTCGACGGCTTTCAGGTCGTTGATCTTCTTGTCCAGCTCCTCCACCGACAGGGTGGGCGCCGTCAGGCCGGGCACGCTCATGCTGCCCCACAGGCTTTTGACGAAGTCCAGCGTATCGGTCATCACTGCTGCACCTGGTATGTTCGGCATTTGTGGGTGGGCCATGGTGGTCTCCTATTAGAATAACGTCCAGCGTAGCAGATAACAGCGCGTGCTTCAAAAGATTTTGACAACATTGCTGCGTGGGCGCAGGCTCGGGCCGAACACGTTAAACTAGCGGCATGCGCTTACCCACCCATCTATTCCCACGCCGACGCCTGCTGATTTTATGTGCAGCCACGCTGGCGCTGCATTATCTGGCGATCGATTGGGTGGGGGAGCGGCTCGCCGCGCAGTCGCACCGGCCGTCGCCGCTGCCGTCGTCGCTGATGACGGCCCAGCTGCGCCTGGCGCTGCCCAAGCATGTGGAGACGCCGCCCGCTGAAGAGGTCCAGCCCTTGCCGCCGGCCGCCAAGCCGCTCCGCAAGCGCAAGCCCGCGCCCGCGCCGGAGCCCGCGCCCGAACCGGCGCCGCCGCCGGTGGCCGACAGCGCGCCGGCCGAGGCGCCATCGACCGCACCGGCGACCGCGCCAGCGCCGGCCGCCGCCTCCCCTGCCGGCGCCAGCGCAAACGGCGCGCAGGCCGGCGCCGCGCAGGCGCAGACCGGCACGCCGTCGCCGCCGGACACCACCGGCCCCACTCCGGCCGCCGCGGTGCCGGTGGAGGCTCCGGCGCAGGGCGCGCGCCGCTACAAGGTCAACCTGCCGCCGTCGGCCAAACTTGACATGGACGTGGCCCGGGTCGACGCCGACGGCACCAAATGGACCGGCTCCGCCAACATGAGCTGGCAGACCGACGGCAGCACCTACCAGGCCTCGGCCGAAGCGGGCATCAGCCTGCTGGTGACGCGTTTGAACCTGCTGGTGATGCGCAGCGCCGGCACCATCGACGACTACGGCATCGCCCCGAACACCAGCACGCAGAAGCGCGCGCGCAGGGCCGAGACGGCGACCCATTTCAACCGCGACGCCGGCACCATCACGTTCTCGGCGTCCGAGCGCAGCTACCCGCTGATGGTCGGCGCGCAGGACATGACGACGGTGCCGTTCCAGCTGGGCGGCATCGGCCGCGCCGACGTCAATCAGTTCAGCAGCGATATCGACATGCAGGTCGGCGAGGATAAGGAGGCCAATATGTTCCGCTTCCAGCTGGTGGGCGAGGAGGAGCTGGAAACCAGGATGGGCAAGGTGGTGACCTGGCATCTGAGCCGGCCGCCGCGCCCCGGCAGCTACTCGTCGCGGCTGGACATCTGGCTGGCGCCGGGCCTGAACTGGTACCCGGTCCAGCTGCGCAATACCGAAGCAAGCGGCGCGCTGACCACGCAAACCGTCTCCAAAATCACGATGTCAGAATCAGGGAAATAATATGCACACTTCTTACACCGCGCGCCTGCTGGGCATGAGCGCCGCCGTTTTGCTGAGCTTTGCGGCCCGCGCCGCCGACGCCCCGGCCGGCGAGCATCCGAGCGTCAAGCGCCCATACAGCCTGCCGCCGTCGGCCGACCTCACCTACGTCATCAAGGCCAAGCAGCACGGCATGACCCTGGGCGGCACCGCCAGCGTGCAGTGGCGCGCCGGCGACGGAAAGTACTCGGTGGCCACCGAAAGCCGCGTCTCGCTGCTCGGTAAAATCCTCGACAACCGCAGCGAGGGCGTGGTCGACGACTACGGCCTGGCCCCGGCCACCTTTTACGAGAAGCGCTTCCGCAAGGATCCGACCACCACCACCTTCCAGCGCGACGCCAGGACCATCGCCTTCAGCGAAGGCGACGAGACCTACCCGATCAAGGGCGGCGAGCAGGATCGCACCAGCATCCAGTGGCAGCTGGCGGCGCAGGCGCACGCCGCGGCGGACAAGTTCAAGCCGGGCAGCGAGTGGAAGTACTTCGTGGCCGGCCGCCGCGACGCCGAGGTGTGGAGCTTCAAGGTGATGAAGAACGAGCCGGTGCAGATCGGCGCGAACGAGGTCAACGCGGTCCACCTGGTCAAGGCGCCGCCGCCGGACGCGCAGGGCCAGCAGGTCGACCTGTGGCTGGCGCCGTCGATGGACTGGTACCCGGTGCGCGTGCGCTTCAACGACGCCGACGGCGATTACGTCGACCAGACGCTGGAAAAGGCCGTGAAAAAGTGAGCTCCTGCTATACTGACGCCCCCGCAATCTAGTCGTTGCGATGCGTACAGAATGGCAAAGAATGATAGAAATTACAACAAGTGAGCTGGATCAGCAACAGCAGCAGGACAGCCTGCAAGCCCACTTCCAGCCGAATTTTTCGGCCGACGAGATCGAGCAGGTCTACCACCTGAAACGCGCGCAGCCGCTGCTGCAGGTGTTCACGGCGCTGTTCCACGGCGGCTTCGACGGCGTCCTGGTGCGCCTGCTGGTGCTGCGCGAGCTGGCTTCCGACGCTGCTTCGTCCACCTTCTCGCGCGCCGACATCAACACCCGCCTGGCCTACCTGCTGCCCGAATCGCTGGAGACGGTGCTGATGCGCCTGCGCACCAACCAGCTGCTGGCCTGGGACGCGCAGCAAGCCGTCTACCGCGTCACGCCGATGGCGCGCAACGTGCTGTCGGCCATCGACGGCCTGCTCGCGCTGGGCAAGGAAGAGGACAACGCCGACATGGGCTTCCTGCTGTCGCAGGTGGCCGGCGCCCAGGTGATGGGCGGCGTCACCGTCGAGCAGCTGAACCACCTGCTGGGCCGCCTGGTCGACCTGACCGAGGAATTCTCGGACGCCATCGCCTCCGGTTCCGAGTTCCGCCTGCGCGCCTCGCAGGCCAAGTGGCACACCGCCTGCGACTGGGTGGAGAAGGGCTCCGAGATCCTGCGCGCCATCCTGTCCGACGAAAACGCCGACGGCGCCACGCACAAGGCGGCGCAGGCCATCGGCCGCGCGCAATCGGCGCTGCTCAACATGCAGGGCATGTTCTCGCGCGCGCTCAACCAGATCGAACGCCAGCGCGTGCACCTGGGCCAGTCCGGCCTGTCCACCACCGACATCAAGCGCTGGCTGCTGCTGCACGAGGACCTGGCCTCGCTGGCCGAAGGCGCGATCGACCAGCCGGTGGTGCCGCTGTTTATCACGCCGGCCGAAATGATCGACGTGGCCGAGACGGAGCTGCTGCAGGACCGCGCCGTCAGCGCCGTTTCCAACGGCCTGCCGACCGGCACCGACGCCCCGACCACTATCAGCGACGGCCCGCAGATGCAGCGCGAGCTCGATGACTGGCTGGCGCGCCTGTCCGACTTCGCGGCGCTGGGCAACTTCCCCAGCATCGCCGCCGAGGGGCCGAAATCGATCCCGGTGCAGGATTCGCTGCTGCCGGCGTCGTTCGCCGTGGCCTCGTACCGCGCCTCGATGCTGCCGCTGCTGGGCGACGCCGACGAGGCCCGCCTGCAAGGCGCCACCGCCGAACTGGCGCGCCTGCCGGTCAAGTTCACCCCAACCGACGAAATGATACAGCTGCCCGATTTGCACGTGGCGGCGATGTCCCTGGCCTCCCTCTCACTGTCTTTGAATACGGAAGGCGACAAGTCAGATGAATGACGATTCCCAAATCCTGATCGCGCGCCTGCTGACGCATCAAACCCTGCGCCGCGACGATAAACTGGTCAAGCGCGTGCTGTCGGACGAGTTGTTCCGCGCCGAAGTGGACGCGCGCCTGCTGGCCACCGGCCTCAAACTGCTGGACAACGTCTACGCCGATCACGTGACGATCGCGCTGCACCGCGCCATCGAGCCGAAGATCTTCGGCGCGCGCGACGTCTGGCAAAACAATAACTTCGGCCTGTCGCGCGACGGCGTGGCGCTGCTGGTGGTGCTGTGGGCGCAGATCATCCTGCCCAAGCGCGAGCGCCAGGAGACCCACCAGCACGCGGACGACGACCAGAACGACATGTTCGGCGTGGAGAAGCCGCTGCCGCGCGCGGAGGACACCTCGATCGGCATCGCCTACAAGGCGCTGCTGGCCGACTTCGGCGACAAGTTGGGCAAGAAGACCCGCCTGGACATGAACCTCGGCATCCTGGCCAAGCTGGGTTTCATCGAGCGGCGCGGCGACGTGATCGTCGAGGGCCCGTTGCTGGACCTGATGATGGATACCGACCTGCTGAAGGAGCGCATCATCAACGGCGCGCTGGCCGACGTGTTCAAGCGCTCGCCGGCGCACATCATTCCGGTGCCGCGCAGCGCGCCGCCGGCCGCCGCCAACGACGAGGCATTGCCGGAGGAAGAGGCGCAGCCAGAGGAAGAAGAGATCATCCCGGCCTTCGAAGCACCGCCGCCGGCGCCGCTGCCCGAATCGCCCGACCCCGAACTTCCAGCCAAGGACTAAGCCATGTTTCACATTAAATCGTTAGAACTGGTCCATTGGGATTACTGGCAGCGCATCAAGAACATCCCGCTGGACGCCAAGATCATCACCATCGCGGGCCAGAACGGCTCCGGCAAGACCACCTTGCTCGACGCCCTGCGCACGCTGTTCGGCCTCGATTGCTCGATGGGCCGCACCTACAAGCACTACGCCCGCCACAGCGGCCAGCAGACCGCCTGGCTGCGCGCCGTGGTGGACAACAAGAACGTCGGCAAGCAGCTCTCCAACCGTCCGTTCCGCAGCTCCGGCTTCTTCAGCGACGACGAGGTCACGCTGTTCTGCCAGATCCAGAAGAACGGCGGCGACTGGAAGCGCCAGTACCTTATGCGTCCCGGTAACGTGCAGATCGAGGACATCGGCGAGGCCGGCAACGACTGGCTCGGCGTCGAGAACTATCGCAAGCGCCTGGCCAACGCCGGCCTGTCGCCGGCGATGGCGAAAGTGCTGGCCCTGGAGCAGGGCGAGACCGACAAGCTGTGCGAATACGCGCCGCGCCAGTTGCTGGACCTGGTGTTCCAGGTCTTCGGCGACAAGGAGGTGCTGGACGCCTACGATGAAGCCAAGCGCCATCAGCGCGATACCGAGATCGAGCTGAAACGCTTCGAGACCGAACTGGAAGCCTCCAAGACCAACCTGGAGGGCCTGCGCCTGCGCGTGGCCAACTACCACCAGTGGGAAGACCTGAACAAGGAGCGCCGCAACCTGCAGGAAGAAGTGCTGCCGACGCTGGAGTACCACGAGGCGCGCGAGAAGCACGCCAACATCAGCCGCCAGTTGCGCGACGCCCGCAAGCCGCTGATGCAGGCCGACCAGCAGCTGACCGACAAGCGCAACGCGCTGGCCGCGCAGGCCAAGGCGCTCTCCGACGCGCAACAGCACGAGACAGTGCTGGAGCAGGAATCGACCGCGCTGCAAAGCCGCCTGAATCAGATCAACGGCAAACTGAAGCCGCTCGACAGCCTGCTGGAACAGAAGGCGCGCCTGCAGAAGCTGGCCGCCGACGCCGGCGCCGACCTGGCCGAAGTGGCGCAGCAGTTGCAGGAAAAGGAAATCGAACTGGCGCGCCAGCGCATGGCGCGCGACGCCGTCGCCACCAAGATCGCCGGCGAGCTGTCGACCATCGCCGCCCTGCAGGGCAAGACTGCGATGCCGGAGCCGGAGGCGCAGCGCAGCATGCGCCGCGCGCTGAACGACGCCGGCATCGGCCACGCCATGCTGTCCGACATCGTCGAGGTGACGGATGCGCGCTGGCAGGGCGCGATCGAGGGCGTGCTGGGTGGCTATGCCTCCGTGGTGCTGCTGGATAAATCGTCCGACGCCTCGGCGGCCTACCGCCTGGCGGAGAAGGAGCGCTATCGCCACTTCATCGTGCCGGACCTGGTGCACGCGCCGACGGTCAAGGACGATTCGCTGATGTCGGTGGTGAAGTTCTCGGCCAAGGTGCCTGCGTGGCTGGTGGAGCAGCTGTCGCGCATCACCCGCGTGGACACCGTGGACGCCGGCGCCAAGCTGGGTAGCCACGACGAGTGGATCACGCCGGACGCCTACCACCGCGAACGTCGTGGTGGACGCTCGCTGTTCGTGGAAGCTTCGCGCTACCGCTTCGGTTCCGCCGGCCGCACGCAGCGTATGGAAGCGATCCAGAAATCGCTGCCGGCGCTGGAGGCGCAGGAGGATGGACTGACCTTGATCGTCTCCAAGCTGGCGACGGAAATCAGTTCTTTGAAATCGCGCCTGGCCGGTGTGGACGCCGCCAAGGAACTGGCCGCGCGCCAGGAGGAGTTCGACGAGGCGGCGCGCAACGCCGTGCCGCTGAAGGAAGAACGCACCGAAGTCGGCACCCGTCTGGGCGAGCTGCAAACGCTGATCAAGAACGCCGTGGTCACGCGCACCCGCGCCGACACGACGTGGCAGAACGCGCGCTTCGCGCTGTCGGAATCGGAAGCCGGTCTGCGCCTGAACAACAAGCGCCAGATCGAGCAGCGCGCCGACCATGCGCGCGCCTTGCTGGCGCTGCGCAAGAGCTGGCGCCATCTGCCCAAGAGCTGGCGCCGTCCGGCGCGCCGCACGGCGCTGGTCAGCGAGCACCAGAACTCGCACCAGGTGGTGTTGCGCGTCCACTCGCTGGAGGCCAGCCTGGCCCGCAGCGACTGGGAACTGGACGCCACCGTGATCGACCAGTACCAGCGCCTGAACGAGCAGCTGCACGGCCGCCAGTCGGAAACCGAGGAGCGCCGCTACCAGAACAACCGCGCCATCGAGGCCACCGGCAACGCGCGCGGCGCCTACATGGAGCGGCTGCGCTACACCATCAAGACCTACTCCAAGAACATCAAGGAGCTGGGCGAGCTGGCGGGCATCGAGGTGCACTCCGACCCGGTGCGGCTGGAGAACGACGATACGCAGTTGTCGCAGGCGGGCCTGCACGTGCGCTTCAAGTTCGACGGCAAGGGCATCATCGGCATGAACGACGGCGAAGCGTCCGGCGGCCAGCAGGTGATGAAATCGCTGGTGCTGCTGATTGGCTTGCTGAAGTCGGAGGATGGTTCCGGCGGCTTCGTGTTCATCGACGAACCGTTTGCCCACCTGGATATCCGCAACATCCAGCTGGTCGGCGAGTTCCTGAAGAACACCGAGGCGCAGTACCTGATGACGACGCCGCTGACGCACAACACCGACGTCTACGATCCTTCGGAGCTGACGCTCATCACGAGCAAGAAGAAGAAGGATACGGAATGGGCGCAGCCGATCTTCGTGCTGCAGCGCCGTCCGGCCGAAGCGGCAAAGGTGGCCTGAGGGTCGGGCGCCAGTCAGGCCGCAGGGGCTTGATTGGCGCTTAGCAGACGGTCCAGCTGTTGGGCGAGGGCGGCGGCGGTGTCGTTGCCCTTGGCTTTTTGGACGGCCTCCAGATAGGGCATGCGCAGCTCGCGGAAGTCGTCCACCGAGCTGGCTTTTTCCACCTTCAGCTGCAAGGTGAAGCCGCGCAGGCCTATTGTGCTCTTGATGGTCTTGTTGAAGAAATCGTAAAGCGACTGGAATTGCTGGACCTGTGCGGCCGCTGGCAGTTGCACCTGTTCGGGTTCCGGCTCGGGCGGTGCTTCCGCCGGCGCTTCCGCCAACGACACGTAGCTGGTCGACAGCACGATGAATTCCCCCGCCAGCAGCTCGGTCAGCGCGCCGGCGGTCAAGCCCAATCCCGCCACGTTGCGCAGCAGTTCCTCTTCGGTCTTGCGGCCGTCGATCAGTACCAGCAAGGTGCGCAGGCGCGGCGCCAGCTGATGCTTGCGTGTCGCGATCTCTTCCCGGCCCTTGGCGGTTTTGTCGTAGATGGACGTATTCATAACTGTGATTCCAGCGCAAGAAAATTGCACTGCGGATACATTCAGCATATCACCAAATGCGCTCCTTTCCACATGAAATACGATAGCACTGTCGCGAAAACGACGTCGCTCGTCTTGTGGTGAACAACAGGGTGCTGTTCCCGGTGGACTAATAGGCGACGTCTTCCAGCCGGTAGCGGAATTTTCTGCGCTCCGGTAAATCCCAGCCGGGCTCGCTGTTGGTGTCGCGCGGCGGCGTGCTGGCAGGCGGCGTGGCCTGCGGCGCGGGTGACGCTGGCGCTGATGCGGTAGACAATGGCGAGGCAGCGGCAGGGACAAGTGTGGTCGTGGTGGCAGGCGTTGCCTCAGGCGCCTTGGACGCGGCGATCAGCTCATCGCGTAGCCGGTACGCTGATTTATAAGTTTTGTCGCCGGGGCGGCGAATAAATAAATCGCGCCAGGCGTTGCGCGTCGAGCGCGCGAACGATTGCGCGAATTCGTTGGGCGAGACGGCGCGGCCGTTGTGGATGATCTGGTCGCCTTCAACGCGCGCGTAATTGTTCTCGCCGTAGCTCCATGATTTCAGCACGGTGCCTTCGGGAAGGAACAGTGATTTCCATTGGTAGCCGTGGATGCCCGACAGGTCCGCGCCCGGTTCGAATCTGGCCGGGTCCGACAGCCAGCATTCGATGGCTTGGGCCATGGCTTCCGACAGGTCTTGCGAACCGCCACGGCGGCGCAGTTTTTCGATCAGCTTGAGCAGGGTATCAGTGGGCAGTTGCACGCTCATTGTAGTATTCATTCGATTTTCTCCCCTATTTTCTTCGGCTTTCCCATGTTTAGACCGGGAGGCTCGGGAATAGTTCAATGCTTGAAAAAATCGAAGAAAATCGAAACGGAAATCGAAGCTTTGCTACAAGGAGCGCGGAGGAGCACCCCGTGTGCATACTCCCCACGGGGCGGCGGGCTCGGGTGCAAGGACGGTGGTGGTCCGGCTTATAGCAGCTCGCCGGCGTCGCCGTCCGTTTCGCCTTCGTCCTGCACCCAGCTCAGGATGTCGCCCGGCTGGCAGGCCAGGCGTTCGCAGATTTTCTCCAGCGTGGAGAAGCGGATGCCTTTCACCTTGCCGGATTTGAGCAGCGACAGATTCTGTTCGGTGATGCCGACATAAGCCGCCAGCTCGCGCGACTTGAGTTTGCGCTTGGCCAGCATCAGATCGAGGTTGATCAGGATCGCCATCAGACAAAGCCCTCGTTTTCTTCGCGCAGGCGGCGGCCTTCCTGCATCAGCCGCGTGATCAGGTAGAACATGCCGCACACCAGGATCAGCATCAGCTGCTCGGAATTGACGCCGACCGCGAAGTGCTGGCCGCCTTCGCCGGCCAGGCGCAGCGCCAGCGTGCGCAGCGGCGCTTCAACGATGGACAGCATGGTGGAAAGCAGCGTGGCGCCTGCGAAGGCGCGCAGGTGGCCGATCGACTGTGCGCTGAATAACTCCCGGCGGTGGAAGTTGAGCAGCAGCCGGTCCAGCCGCCACAGGCCATACACCAGCACCAGCGTGGTCGGCAGCGCCAGCGCGGCGCCCAGCAGGCGCGCGGACGGCGTCAGCGCATGGCGGGCGCCGAAGGGCATGCCGATGGCGGTCATGTCGATGGTCATGGAGCCGATGCTGGGCGCGTAGGTGGTCCACGCCAGCACGAAGAAGGCCGCTTGCGCGGCCACGCACAGCCACAGCAGCACGCGGATCAGGGTGATTTTCATATTTATCGTAATACAGTAAAAAATTATCGTTTTACATTAAAATTTTGTTGTTATATATTGTACCTTTATTGGAGGCGATAATGAAATTCATACTGGTACTGATGGTGGCGATGTTGTCCGGTTGCGCGGTGCAGATCGGCGAGGGCAACGTGGTGCATCCCGACCGCGCGGGCGAGGCGCGGCCCGCGGGGCGCATCGGCGATGGTGGCGCGGCGGACTACAAACTGGCGCCGGTGTCGCTGGCGGCGGACGATGGTCAACTCAACGGCGTGCAAGCCAGCGGCGGCAACGCGCTGACGGTGCTTTACTTCGGCGGCAACGGCTTCCACCTCGACCAGCATGGCGACCATGTGCTGGCCGCCATCGGCCCGTGCCGCGCGGACGTGGTGATGGTCGACTATCGCGGCTACGGCCGCAGCACCGGCGTGCCGACCATCGCCGCGCTGAAGGACGACGCGCTGCGCGAGTTCGACCTGGTCAACGCGCAGGCGCCGGGCAGGGTGATCGTGCATGGACAGTCGCTGGGCAGCTTCATCGCCGCCTACGTGGCGCAGCAGCGGCCGGCCGTGCGCGGGCTGGTGCTGGAATCGACCACCACCAACGCGCGCGACTGGGCCAACAATATGCTGCCGTGGTATGCGTGGCCGTTCGTGCGGGTGGAGTTGAGCGAGCCGCTGCGGGGGATAGACAATGTGCTGGCGGCGTCGGGCTACGCCGGGCCGGCGCTGGTGCTGGAGGGGAGCGAGGACAACGTCACGCCGCCACGCCTGGCGCGGCGGGTCTACGACGCCTTGCCGTCAGCCGAGAAGCGCATGGTGGTGGTGCCGGGCGCCGGACACAATGGCGTGCTGTCCAGCGCCGCGGTGCGGCCGGCCTACTGCGAGTTCGTGCGGCAGCTGGCGGCCAAATAGTTTATTTGATGTCGAAGATGTCGATCGGGCGCGGCACCGGCACCTGGGTGCGGCGCCAGCGGATCAGCAGCACGCTGTAGCAGCAGTAGAAGCCGGCCAGCAATCCAAACAGCACGGCCGTCAGCGGATTGCCGATGAAGTCCGGGTCCAGCGGCAGGCGGTCGTGCATGTGCAGGTAGGCTTCGAACAGGCGGTAGATCAGGCGGCTGATGAACAGCATCGCCACCAGCAGGCCCAGTCGGCGGTTGGGCGTGTAGAAGAAGCCCTCCTGCGTGTTCTCCAAGCGGGTCAGTTGCATGTTGCGGTAGCCCAGCGCGGCGCCGAACGCGGCGCCCACGGCTAGCGCGGCGAAGGCGTCCCACTTGCCCAGCAGCGTCGCGGCCAGCACGCCCAGCACCCCGGCCATCACCACGGCGGCCGTGTAGTGGCGCCACAGTTCGGACTTGGTGCGGCCCATCAGGCGTTTCAGGCGCGAGTAGATGCGCCAGATGGCCAGGGGCACCAGCAGCAACAGGACGATAGTAGGCATATCCATAGACGATTCCAACGGCGTGATTCGAAGAACCGCGATTGTACGCCACTCCGCCTTTGCGCCCCAGCGTTACAGATTGTCACGGAATATCCGGCATTGGTTGACATTCACGGATAGCATAAGCAAACTGGTCCGCAGCAGCCTCGCTTCTGGACCGAAAGGACATCCATGAACAAACCGTTAACCATGCTGCCGCTGAATCTGGGATTGATGGCCGCCTCGCCGCAGGCTGGCGCGCAGGAAGGCGGCTACCGTCTGCCGCCCGCCGCGCTGATGGACATCGTCGACGCGCCGCGCGCGCCGGGCCTCAGTCTGAGCCCGCAACGCAACCTGGCCGCCGTGGTGCAGACGCCGCCGCTGCCCGGCATCGCCGAGGTGGCGCAGCCGGAGCTCAAGCTGGCCGGCCTGCGCATCAATCCGCGCACCTGTTCGTCCTCCCGCTTCTCGTTCGGCACTGACCTCGGCCTGCTGGACATCGCCACGCAAAAGGAGAGCCGCATCAAGGGCCTGCCGCGCGCGCTGCGCCTGGCGGACCTGGCCTGGTCGCCCGACCAGCGCCACCTGGCGTTCTCGCACGTGGCCTACAAGGGCGAGCGCGGCGCGGTGGAGTTGTGGCTGGTCGATATCGAGGCGCGCAAGGCCAGGCGCTTGTCGGCGCAGCCGCTGTCGGCGGTGCTCACGCGCGGCTTCAACTGGCTGCCCGACAGCAGCGGCCTGCTGGTGCACTGGCGTCCCGCCGGCATCGGCAAGGCGCCGCAGCCGGACGGCGTGCCGGCCGGCCCGATGCTGCAGGATAGCGAGCCGGGAGGCGCGCCGCGCCAGCTGCGCACCTACCAGGACCTGCTGAAGAACGAGGACGACGCGCGCCTGTTCGAGTACTACGTCACGGTGCAGATGGTGCTCTTGGACCTGCACGGCAAGCCGCGCATGATCGGCGCGCCGGGGCAGTTCTCGCGCACCTCGATCGCGCCGGGCGGCCAGTACCTGCTGACGCAGAGCGTGACGCGGCCGTATTCCTACATCGTGCCGGCGTCCAGCTTCGGCGAGCGGATCGAGGTGCGCGACCTGGCGGGCGAGGTGCTGCACACGGTGGCCACGCTGCCGCTGGAGGAGGGCCTGCCGCCGGGGAACGACGCGGTGTCCGAGGGCGTGCGCCATGTGTCGTGGCGCGCCGACGTGCCGGCCACGCTGGTGTGGACCGAGGCGCAGGACGGCGGCGATCCGGCGCGCCCGGTGATCGACAATGTCCGCGACGTGGTCTACCTGCACGCGGCGCCGTTCCGCGAACCGCCGCTGGTGCTGGCGCGGCTGACGATGCGCTACGCCGGCGTGGCCTGGGGGCGCGGCGACGTCGCCCTGATCAACGAGCGCTGGCACAAGACGCGCGACTACAAGCAGTGGATGATCGAACCGGAGCACTTGTCCACGCCTCCGGAGCTGATCTACGCCGGCTCGTACGAGGACCGCTACAACAGCCCCGGCTCGCCGGTGATGCGGGCCGACGCCAGCGGCTTCCCGCGCCTGCTGATCGGTCCCGGCACCACGATCCTGCTGGACGGCGCCGGAGCCACGCCGGAGGGCGACCGTCCCTTCATCGACCGCCTGAGCCTGACCACGCGGCAGAAGGTGCGCCTGTTCCAGAGCGAGGCGCCGTATTTCGAGAACGTGGCGGCGGTGCTCAACGACGAGGGCACGCTGCTGCTGACGACACGCGAGTCGCCGACCGAGCGGCCCAACTACTACCTGCGCGACCTGACGCGGCCCGAGGGCCTGCAGCTCAAGGCGCTGACCCACTATCCGCATCCGACGCCGCAACTGAAGGATGTGCGCAAGGAGCAGATCCGCTACCCGCGCAACGACGGCGTCGAGCTGACGGCCACGCTGATGCTGCCGTCCGGGTACGACGCGGTGCGCGACGGTCCGCTGCCGCTGCTGATGTGGGCCTATCCGCAGGAGTTCAAGTCGGCCGGCGCGGCCAGCCAGACCACCGGCTCGCCGTACCGCTTCAACGCGGTCAGCTACTGGGGGCCGGCGGCCTTCCTGGCGATGGGCTACGCGGTGCTGGACAATCCGTCGTTCCCCATCATCGGCGCCGGCGACGCGGAGCCGAACGACAGCTATCTGCCGCAGCTGGTGGCGGACGCGCAGGCGGCGGTGGACGAGGTGGTGCGGCGCGGCGTGGCCGACCGCCACCGCATCGCCATCGGCGGCCATTCCTACGGCGCCTTCATGACCGGCAACCTGCTGGCGCACACGCGGCTGTTCCGCGCCGGGATCGCGCGCAGCGGCGCCTACAACCGCACGCTGACGCCGTTCGGCTTCCAGTCCGAGGAGCGGGCGTTCTGGCAGGCGCAGGAGGTGTACCAGGCCATGTCGCCGTTCAATAACGCCGACAAGATCAAGGATGCGATGCTGCTGATCCACGGCGCGGAGGACAGCAACTCCGGCACCTTCCCCTTGCAGAGCGAGCGCATGTTCCAGGCCATCAAAGGGCTGGGCGGCACGGCGCGGCTGGTGATGCTGCCGAACGAGTCGCACGCCTACCGCGCGCGCGAGTCCATCCTGCACATGCTGTACGAGACCAACGCGTGGCTGGATAAATACGTCAAGCACGCGAAACCGGGGTAGAGCGGCGTAGAATGGCGGTACGACTCAGCTCAAGGAGTACCGACCATGCATCTCACTCACCGCGCCCCCGATCCTGTTCCGGTGGATGATCCGGCGCCGCCGGCCATCCCCCATCCCGTGCCGCAGGACGATCCTGTGCCGGACCATAATCCGAGTTAGTCGAAGGCCCAGGTGTAGAGCACGTCCAGCGCGTTGTTGGTGCCGGTCTGGAACTGCAGCGAGATGCGCGGGTTCAGCTTGTACTTCAGCTTGACCAGGCTGGTCGCCGTGCCCGCCCCCTGCTCGAAGCTCAGGTAGGCGCGCGACGACAGCCGCTTGCCCACCGTGACCACCGTGGTCTGCAAGCCCGTGGCCGCGCCGGCCGCGGTGCCGGCCGCCTGACTCACGCCCAGTTCATCCACGCCCAGCGCGTTGGCCAGCTTGCCCTGGCCGCCGCCGAACAGCGCGCCCGCCGCCGCGCTGAGCAGCGCCATGTCGTTGCCGGCGGTGTTGTCGATGCCGTGGCCCAGCACCAGCCAGGCCAGCTTGTCGCTGTCCGACACGGCCGGCGTGGACACCAGCTTGGCCACCGGCGCCAGCGCCGTGCCGCGCACTTCCACGCCCGCTTCCACATTGGTCTCGCTGAGCGCCTCGCCCTCGGGCCGGCGGCGCACGGCCAGGATGCTCAGGCCCGGGTTGTCGTAGGCGCCGGTGAAGTTGATCACGCCGCGGTCGATCGCCAGCTTCTGTCCATACGCCGCATAGGTGCCGCTGACCACGCGGATACTGCCGTTGACGCGCGGCGGCCGGCGGTCGGCCACGTGGATGCGCAGCGCGCCGGCCAGCTGGGCGTCCAGGCCCTTGCCCTTGAGGTTGAAGGCGTCGCCCAGGTCGGCCTCCAGGTCGATGTTGAGCGGCTGGCCCTGCGGCGCCTTGGCCGGCGGCGCGCCCTTGCCGATGATGACCACGTCGTCGCTGAGCGTGGGCGTGTTCTCGCCGGCCAGTTCGATGCTGGCGCGGTCGGCGCGGAACTTGCCGTCCAGCTGGAAGCGCTTGGCGTCGCGCACCAGCGTGCTCTGGCCGCTGACGACCAGGATGCGGTCGGGGCGCGACAGCACTTCCAGCTTGTCGGCGCTGAGCTTGAGGCTCATGGTGGCCTCGTTGCCGGCGTAGCGTATCCAGCCGTCGGCCTGGGCGTGGCCCTCGTTGCCGTCGAAGGCCAGCTTTTGCAGCTGCAGCTGGTCGCCGGCGAGGCGCGCCTGCAGCTGGCCGTTGCGCAGCTTGATGCCCTGGTCGACCCAGTTCAGCACCAGCTTGTCGCCGCTGATGTCGCCGTCCAGCTGCGGCGCGGCTATGGTGCCGCCGCCGTTGACGGCCAGCTTGAGCGCGCCGTCGATCTCCAGTCCCGGCTGGCCTGTCAGCGGCGCCAGCCAGGCCAGCGAGCCCATATTGGCGTTGCCGCTCAACGTGATGGCGCTGCTGTCGGCCAGGCGGCCGTCGTGCAGCTGCGCCGTGGCGTCGAGGCGCGCCTGGCCGGCGCGGGTGCCGTCCACTTTCAGCTGCAGGCGCAGCGTGCCGTCGTTGACGTCGACCCGGCCGTCCAGCGTGCGCAGGCCGAGCGGCTGCGGCAGGTCGGCGCCGGTGATGGTCAGGTCGCCCTGTTCGCGGTAGACGTGCAGCAGGCCGCCCAGCACCGGCGGGCTGTCCTTGCCGGCCGCCTGTAGTTGCAGGCCCCATTCCGCGCCGACGGTCATGGTGCTGCGGACGTTGTCGCGCCAGGCGTCGGAGAACTGGGCCAGGTAGTTGACCGGCACGCCGGCCGCCATGCCCTTGCTGCGCCACGCGGGGCCGGTTTTTTCCAGGCTGTCGATGCGGATGCTGCCGTCGGGGAGCTTGATGGCGGTGCTGCCCAGGGCGATCTGTTCGGGGTGCAGCAGGCCGGCGACGCCGCTGCCGGCCGGCGCGGCCAGCTTCAGCGGCGCCGGGGCGGCCAAGGTGAAGGCGTAGCGGCCACGGTTTTGCAGGGTGTCGATGGCGCCGGTCCAGGTGTCGTTGGCCCAGCCGCCCTTGACGCGCACGGCGGCGTCGAAGTCGGCGTTGCTGGCGCTGAGCTGCAGCGTGTGGCTGCTGCGCGTGCCGCTGGTTTGCAGGCGCGCCTTGTCCAGCGTCAGGGACGGCGAGACGTAGCGGGTGATTTCGATGTCGCTCACCAGCGGCACGTCGGCGTAGGTGTCGGTGTCGCCGTTGGCGCTGCCGCCGCGTGCCGCGTTGGCGCGTGTCGTGGCGCGGGCGTTGGCGCCGGTGGCCGCGCGGCGGTCCTGCGTCGTGGCAGCTGGCGCGGCCGCCGAACTGGCCGCCGATGCTACGGCCGATTTGGCCGCCGACGTGACCGCCGAGATGGCCGACGCGATGGTTGGCGGCGTGCTGGCCGCCAGCGCGGCGGTGCTGCCCAGCGTGGCGCTGCCGCGTATCGTGCCGATCTGCTGCTGGCCTGGTGCGCGCAGGTTGGCGCCGTCCAGCGCGAGCGTCAACGCCGGCTTGGCGCGGGTGCCGGACAGGCTGCCGCTGGCCTGCAGCGTCCCCGCGAACTGCGGACCCAGCGCCGCCAGCTGCGGCGCGTTGAGCTTCCAATCGAGCTTGTCGCGCGGGCTGCCGAAGCTGCCCTTGGCCTGCAGGCTGTTGGACGCCAGCCGCAGGTCGATGTCGGCGTTGTCGATGCTGTCCTTGTCGGCGCTGAACCGGGCGTAGCCGCTCAGCGGCGCGTTGGCGAAGGTCGACGGTTGCAGGGTCAGGTTCACGCCGGCGCGCCAGTCGGCGGCCAGCCGCGCGTCGGCCGTGAACGTGGCGTTGACGGAGCCCGCCTGCGCCGCGCCGAAGGCTGCGGGATTGAGGCGCTGTATGGCGCCGTTCATTTTCAGCTCGGGTGTCTTCTTCGGCCCGGCCAGCGTGACGTCGCCGGCGGCGTGGATCAGGCTATCGGGCACGGGGCGCTTGGCGGAGGCGAGGCCCAGTCCCTTGGCGTCGGCTTCGAAGGTGGTGCGCGGCTCGGCCATGCTGCCGGTGACGATGCCGCTGGCGCCGACGGCGCCGATCAAGTCCGAGGCCAGCGCCGACAGCTGGCGCGCGTCGACTTTCCAGCGCAGCTGTTCGCCCGGCGCGCCGAAGCCGCCGCTGATGTCGGCGGTGTTCTGCGCCATCGCCAGGTGGGCGTCCACGCCGCTGATGTGCTGCGCGTCCGCATTCAGCTTGCCGTTGCCGGACAGCGTCTGGCCGGCGAGCTTGCTGGCCTTCAGGTCGAAGCTGGCCGCCACCTGCCATGCCGGCGCGACGTGGCCGCTGGCGTTGATGTCGGCATTGAGGTCGGCCACCGGATAGCCGGCGCCCAGCGCGGACGGATCGAAATGGTCGGCGCGCAGCTTGGCGCTGAATTCCCGCTTGTTTTTGAGGCTGGCCTGGCCGGTGGCGCTGATGCTGCCTTTCTTCGCCAGCAGGCGCGCTTCGTGCAGCTGCAGCAGGGCGTCGGCCAGCGAAGCTTGCAGGTCCAGGCGCAGGCCGTCCTGCGCCAGTTTGGCGCTCAGCGTTTGCATGCTTGGCGTGCTGCCCAGCGTGATGTCCCCGGCGACGCTGGTCTTGTTGATGCTGCTGTGGATGTGCTTCAGGTCGAGGCGGTCGGTGTGCAGCGCGAACTGCGCGGCGTCGACGCCGGCGTCGGGCGCGCTGCGCTTGACGTGGCCGCCGCCGGTGAAGCGTCCCGCCGCGCCCAGGTCGAGCAGCACGTTCTCCAGCTGGGAGGCGGTCAGCGTGCCGGCCAGCTTGCCGCTGAACGCTTGCAGCGGCAAGCCTTGCTGGTCGAGCGGCGCGGCCTTGCCTTGGTTGAGCAGGGCGAACTGGCCGGACAGCTTTTGATCGGCGCCGATGGCGGCGCTCACCTGCAGGCTGAATTTCGCCTGCGGCCAGCTTGGGTCGAAGCCGGCCGGATCGAGGTCGCGGGCGTTCAGGTCCAGCGCGCGCAGGATGACGGGGTCGAACGGCGCCAGCGTCACATTGGCCTTGCCGCTGGCGCCGTTGGCGCTGCCTTGGGCCTTGAGCGTCAACAGGGCCAGGTTGCCGCCGGCCTCCAGCGACAGACGCGCGCCGCCGGCGGTCTGCGCCGGCTGAGCGCCACCGGCGGTCTGCGTTGGCCGCGTGGCCCCGCCGGTCTGCGACGATTGCGCGGCGGCGCCGGTTTGCACCAGCGCGGCCTTGCCTTGCAGCGCGAACGGCTTGTTGGCGCCGATGGTCAGGTCGGCGGTGGCATCGCCGAACGCGGTGTGGGCGCTGGCCTCCTGCAGGTGCCAGCTGGTGCGGTCGCCGTACAGCTGGAAGCGCAGGCGCTCGATCACGTTGCTGCCGGTGGCGCTGGTCAAGGTCAGCTTGTCGAGCCGCGCGTCGGACAGGCTGAGACGGAAGGGCGCGGCCAGCGACTCGGGCATCTTGGCCGGCTCCGACGGGCCGAGGCTTTGCACCGTCAGCGCGGCCACATGCAGTTCGCTGATGGCCAGGCCTTCGGAAAAATACTGCAGCGGCGACCAGTTGATGTCGATGTCGTCCGCCGTGATGACGCTGTCCTTGCTGCGGTAGACCAGATGCCCGATGTGCATGCGGTGGTACAGCGATCCGGAGACGCCGCTAACGGCGACCTGTCCGCCGCTGGCGTTGGCGATGCGCTGCACCAGCTGCTGCAAGGTCGATTCGCGGCCCAGCAGCCAGAAGGCGCCGGCCAGCAGCGCTACCAGCACGCCCAGCGAAATGAACACGCGGCGCGGCCAGCGGCGGCGCGGCGGCGTGGCGGCGGTGGCCGGTGCGGTTTTGTCTTGGTTGTCGGCCATCAGAAGGTGAATCCCAGCGAGAAGTGCAATCGGTATTTATGGACCGCGTGGCCGTAGGCGACGTCCACGTTGATCGGCCCGACGGGGCTTTTCCAGCGGCCGCCGGCGCCGTAGCCGGATTTCGGATGCAGCGCGCTGAAGGTGTCGCCCGCGTTGCCGGCGTCGTAGAACACCGCCATGCCGTAGGCGGGCTTGAACCAGTACTGGAACTCGGCGCTGCCGGTGGCCAGGTAGCGGCCGCCGGTGATGGCGTCGCCTTCATGCACGCCCAGCTCCTGGAAGGCGTAGCCGCGCACCGACTGGTCGCCGCCGGCGCGGAACAGGTACACGGCCGGCACGCCGTTCTTGTCGCGCGAGGCCAGCGCGCCCATTTCCCCGCGCAGTATCAGGTTGGTGCTGGCGGTCAGCGGCCGGTACCACACGGCGCGCGCGTAGCCGCGCACGAAGGCCTCGTCGGTCAGGATGGGCAGCAGCGCGCCGCCCAGTTGCGCGTTGAGCGCGTAGCCCTTGGTCGGGAACAGCAGGTTGTCCAGCTTGCGCCAGGTGACGGCGTAGGTCAAAGGCAAACTCTTGCTGGTGCTGGACGGGATGCCGTCGATGGTCTTGGTCTCGGTCAGCAGCTCCAGCGACAGGCTGCGCTCGAGCAGCGGCGTGCCCCAGGCGCGCTTGCCGGCCACGCTGGCCACGCTGGTCACCTCGCCGGAAATGTCGCTGCGCTCGAACGAGGCGCCGAAGCTGTCGTTGTAGCCGTCGGCCGTGGTGGGGAAGTAGAAGTCGCTGCGCGCGGTCTGCTTCTTGGTCTCCAGCGTCAGCGCGCTTTTCATGCGCAGGCCGAACACCGACAGGTCGTCATACGCCAGCGAGGCGCGGTTGCCGGTGTTGGTGCTGAAACCCAGGCCGGCGCTGACGTTGCGGCGCTTGTTCTCGGTCACGCGTACCAGCAGCGGCAGCGGCGCCATCTCCGCCTCGGCGTTCTGCGCCGGCGTGGCGGCGCCGGCCTCCAGCTGTTCGTTGAGCACCGCGCCCATGTCGGCGCTCACCTCCACGCTGCTGAAGTAGCCGGTGTCCTGCAGGCGCGCCTGGTAGGACTGCAGCGCGGCCTCGCTGTAGTAGTCGCCCGGATGGATGGGGTTCAGGTTGCGCACGATGGCGGCCGGGTAGCGCTTCAGGCCCTCCACGCGCAGCTCGCCGAAGCGCAGCTCCGGGCCGCTGTCGAGCACCACGCGCAGCGCGGCCAGGTGGTTGTCCGGGTCCACCGTGGCCTGGCTGTCGGTCAGCTGCGCGCGCGGGTAGCGCGTCTGCACCACCTGGCGCAGCAGGCCGCGCTTGGCCTGCTCCCAGTCGGTCTGGCGGAACACCTGGCCTTTCTTGAGCGTCCAGCCGGCCTTCAGCGAGGCCGTGTCGAACTGTTTTTCGGGCGGCAGGCCGGGCACCGGCGCGAAGCCTTGCAGCACCAGGTCGATGTCGCCGACGCGCACCGGCTCGCCCGGCTGCACGCTGAGCTCGACCCGGGGCGTGTCGCCGTCGCGGTCGAGCCGGGCGTCGACCACCGGCGAGTAGTAGCCGTCCGTGGCCGCCAGCGTCTTGACCTGCGCCGGCGCGGCGCGCACCAGGCGCACCAGCTGCTCGCGGTCCATGCGCGGGTTGCCGCGAAAGCGCAGCAGGTCAAGGTTCTGTTCCAGCAGTTCCCGCAGCGGGGCGGGGGCGTCGATGTGGACGTCGTATTTCAGTCCCTGCGCGGCGGCGGGCTGCGCAATGGCCGCCAGGACGCCGGCCACGGCGAGGCGGCCGGATACTTTTGTCACAACTTGTGCCAAAATTCGTGATCCTGCCATTTTTTTTGCTGGCGATGCCGGTAACATGAGACTCCATCAGGGTGTACGCTGGCTGACATGTTACCGGATTGCCCTAAACGATGGCGTACTTATAACGTTGCAACGCCCTGCAAGTCCTTGAAAGAACATAGCAATGCTGCCTACCGATTCCGCCCTGGTCCTGTTTAGCGGTGGCCAAGACTCCACCACCTGCCTGGCCTGGGCGCTGAAGCACTACGCGCGCGTGGAAACCATCGGCTTCGACTACGGCCAGCGCCACGCCGTCGAGCTGACCGTGCGCCCCTCCGTGATCGAGCGCCTGCGCGCCCACTCGCCCGAGTGGAACGCCAAGCTGGGCGAGGACCACATGATCGACCTGTCGCTGATCTCCGAGATCTCGCAGACCGCGATGACCCACGACATCGCCATCGAGACCCAGGCCAACGGCCTGCCCAACACCTTCGTCCCGGGCCGCAACCTGCTGTTCATGACGGTGGCCGCCACCGTGGCCTACCGGCGCGGCCTGACGGTGCTGGTGGGCGGCATGTGCGAGACCGACTTCTCCGGCTACCCGGACTGCCGCGACGACACCATGAAGGCGCTGCAGGTGGCGCTCAACCTGGGCATGGACACCCGCCTCAAGCTGGAGACCCCGCTGATGTGGCGCGACAAGCGCCAGACCTGGGAGCTGGCGCAGGAGCTGGGCGGCCAGGCGCTGGTCGACCTGATCCGCGACGGCACCCACACCTGCTACCTGGGCGAGCGCGGCGCGCTGCACGACTGGGGCTATGGCTGCGGGACCTGCCCGGCCTGTGCGCTGCGCGCGCGCGGCTACCGCCAGTTCGCGGGCACCGAGGTGTAGATGCCCTCCGACCCCCAGGCGCGGCTGCGCCGGCTGCTGCAGGCATCGCTCTCGCCGGGCGTGCTGCCGGTGCTGGTGCTGGCCGGCTGCCTGGGGGCGACCGGCGCGTTGTGGCTGGGCGCCCGCGCGCAGGCCGGGCAGGAGCTCGAGGCGGACTTCAACAGCCGCGTGCGCGAGCTGCTCATCAATCTCGACCGCCGCATGCGGACCTACGAGCAGGTGCTGTACGGCGTGCAGGGCTTGTTCGCCAGCTCGGTCGCGGTGGACCGCGCCGAGTTCCGCACCTACCTGGCCGGGCAGAACCTGGACGCGCACTTCCCCGGCATCCACGGCGTCGGCTACATGGCGATGGTGACGCCGGAGCGGCGCGCCGACCACGAACGCCTGGTCAGGCTGGACGGCGATCCCAACTACCGCGTGCGGCCGGACGGCGCGCGCGCCTGGTATGCGCCGGTGGTGTACCTGGAGCCGTCCGGCGGCACCAACCGCCGCGCGTTCGGCTACGACGCCGCATCCGAGCCGGTGCGGCGCGCCGTGCTGGAGCAGGCGCGCGACTCCGGCCTGCCCGCCGTCAGCGGCCGGATACGGCTGGTGCAGGAGGAGGTCGAGCCGGTCCAGTCGGGCTTTTTGATGGTGCTGCCGGTGTACCGCCACGGCCAGGCCACCGGCACCCCGGCCGCGCGCCGCGCCGCCATCGAGGGCTGGGTGTACGCGCCGTTCCGCGTGGGCGATCTGATGGCCGGGCTGGGCGGGGCGCGCGCCGCCGCGCTGGCGGTCAAGATCTACGACGGCGACGCCGTGGCGCCGGCCGCGCTGATGTACGACAGCCATCCAGGCGGCGCCGGCGGCCAGCGCAGCAGCGTACGCCGGGTCGGCGCCGGCGGTCATTCGTGGACGCTGCTGATCGCCGCGCGGCCGGGCGCCGCGCCGGAGCGCGACCCGCGCGCCAGGTGGCGCTCGGCGGCACGCTGCAGGCGCCGTAAAGGCCGGTCTGATCTGGCTGCTGGCGCGCGGCCGGGGGCGGGCCCGCGCCGCGCAGGCGCGCGCCGAACAGCTGGCCGCCGAGCTGCGCGAGGGCCAGGCCACGCTGCGGGTGCTGGCCGACGGCGCCCAGCGCAGCCAGGCGATGTTGCGCAGCATTCTAGATTCCACCGTCGACGGCATCCTGGTCGACAACCACAAGGGCGGCGTGCTGAACGCCAACCGCCGCTTCCGCGAGCTGTGGAGCGTGCCCGAGCAGCTGGACTGGCAGGCCGACGGCGCCGCCCTGATGGCGCACATGGCGCGGCAGCTGCGCCATCCGGGCCAGGCGACGCCGCTGGCGCCGGCGGCGGGCGGGCCGCCGGCCGGCCAGCTGGAACTGCTGCACCTGAAGGACGGCCGCGTGATCGAGCAGCACACGCGCGGCCTGCTGCTGGGCAGCGAACCGGCGCGGCTGTGGTCGTTCCGCGACATCACCGGGCGCACCCAGGACGAGCAGCGCGAGCGCAACCGGCGCCACGTGCTGGAGCTGCTGGCCACCGGCGCGCCGCTGCCGGCCATCCTGGAGAGCGTGGTGCTGGGCGTCGAGGCCGGCAACGAGGAAATGTTGTGCAGCATCCTGCTGCTCGACGAGGCCGGCGAGCGCCTGCTGGTGGGCGCGGCGCCCAGCCTGCCGGCCTTCTTCAACGCCGCCGTGCACGGCCGCCCGGTCCAAGGCAGCCAGGGCGCCTGCGCGCAGGCGGTGCTCACGCGCAGCCGGGTGATCGTCGAGGACATCCGCCGCGCGTCGGGCTGGACCGAGTACCGCGACCTGGCACTGCGCGCCCGGCTGGGCTCGTGCTGGACCGACCCGATCTACGGCGCCGGCGGCAAGGTGCTGGGCACCTTCGCCATCTACCACCGCGAGGCCCGCCTGCCCGGCGCGGCCCACATCGCGCTGATCGAGCAGGCCGCGCGGCTGGCCGGCATCGCCATCGAGCAGGCCCAGGCGGCGGCCGCGCTGCGCGCCGGCGAGGCCCGCTTCCGCAGCCTGTACGACCACGCGCCGGTGGCGCTGTGGGAGCAGGACTGGTCGGCGGTGCGGGCCGCGCTGGCCGAGCTGGAGCTGTCCGGCGTCGACGACCTGGGCCGCTATCTGCAGGCCACCGCCAGCCAGCTGCGGCGCCTGGCCGGGCTGGTGCGCATCGTCGACGTCAACGCCGCCGCGCTGGCGCAGGTGGGCGCGGCGCCGGGCCGGCACGAGGCGCCGCGGCTGACGCTGGCCCAGAATTTCGATGCGGCCGCCATGCCCAGCTTCGCGCTGGCGCTGACCGCGCTGGCGCAGGGCCAGCACTTCTTCGCCTGCGAGGGCAGCTTCGAGCGGCTCGACGGCACGGTGCGGCTCAACGAGCTGACCTTGCTGGTGATGCCGGGCCACGCGCACAGCCTGGACTTCGTCATCGTCTCGACGCTGGACGTGACGGAGCGGCGCCGCCTGCACGACGAGCTGAGCGTGCTGGCCACCACCGACTTCCTGACCGGCCTGCCGAACCGGCGCGAGTTCATGCGCCGGCTGGAGGACGAGCACGCCCGGCTGCGGCGCGACGTCGGCGGCTGCGCCGCCGTGCTGCTGCTGGACGTCGACCACTTCAAGCGCATCAACGACGAGCACGGCCACGCGGCCGGCGACGCCGTGCTGCGCCAGCTGGGGGCGGCGCTGCGCGAGGGCCAGCGCCAGATCGACGTGCTGGGCCGCATCGGTGGCGAGGAGTTCGCGCTGCTGTTGCCGGGCACGGCGCCGGCGGAGGCGGCGGTGCTGGCCGAGCGCCTGCGCCAGCGCGTGGCGCAGACGCCGATGGGGCGCGGCGACGGCGCGGCGCTGGCGGTGACGGTGAGCATCGGGATCGCGGCGCTGGACGGCGGCGAGGGTGGCGGCGAGGCGGCCCTGCGGCGCGCCGACCAGGCGCTGTACTGCGCCAAGCGCGGCGGCCGCAACCGGGTGGCGCTGGCGGGGGAGGAGACGGTGTGCGAGGCGGGGAAAGAGGCGGATCGGCCGGGAGTTCAGGTCCCGGCCGCTTCCGGTTGAAACTGTGGGGACGGCTTAGACCGCGTGTTCCATGGTGGCGCGCAGCTGCTGGCGGCGCGAGCGCGAGCGGAACACCATGTACAGGCCGACCGGGATCAGCAGCGGCAGCAGCAGGGGCGAGACCGCCGCCGCCACCACCACGGCCAGCAGCACCAGGCCGCTGATCATCAGGATGCCTAGGCCGGCGAACAGCAGGCCGACGAACACCGCGCTGCAGGTGATGGCCACGGCGGCGATCAGCAGGCCGCCGCCGGCGAACACGGTGCCGAGCAGGAAGCCCAGCGGGCCGTCGATCTCGTCGCCGTCGATGTTGACGTGCATGCCGTCACCGAAGATCGACTGCCACGCGGCGGCGGCCAGCAGGGCGACGAAGGCGGCGAATACCAGTTTTTTTGCGGTGATTTTCATGGCGGACCTCGGTGGTTGGGTGGTTCTGTTTTATCCAATGCCGTTTGGCATGGTTGAACTGTACCGATCGCCCCCGGCGGCGGCCAGCGGATTGCGACAGACCGGCAAATCGGCGGGATGGAATGCCTGTCCGGCGCGACGAGCCGGAATCTTCCTTGATTTAAAGTTATGCCTGCCTATACTGATACTCTGAGTGCGACAATCGTGTCGCGTTTTTGCGGGCAGCTGGCCCCCGTAGTCTTGGCTAGCCCTTGAATGAGGCGAATTTTGCCTCTCCTGCAGAGCGCTCTGCTCTGCGATGCCTTGTCGTGCCGCTCCAGGTAGGCTTTGGAGCGTGCCGCGACCGGATGTACGACCATCTGTCACCTACCCAAGCATGCGTTGCCGGTAACGGCTCGGTATGAAGCCTTGGGAACAATGCACTCCCGTGTAACAACGGCATTGCCCCATGCGAATGAGGCGATGGACACTGCTAGCAGCAATGCGGTAGAGAGGCTAGGTGAGTGCTGCATGGGCAACATATGTGAACTATCGTTTGAACCCTCGTAATCAGTGATCGGCCCAAGCTGCTGGTGGCCGTAACCAAACGGTGTGGGATTGGTTGTGCTTGTTCAGATTAAGCACACGTCGTCATGCAATCTCCGGGGGAGAGATAGGCCCTAAACAGCCAGTCGTGAAACAAAGTTTCGTTTCACGTTCGGTATCGCAGGGAACTTGTTAAACCCGACGCTTCGCCGGATCATCGGCAGGGGACCCGCAAGGGGAACTGTGGAGGCAGCGGGCAGAGGATGGTGGAAAAAGCGAAGGCCGTGCTGTAATGGCGCGGATAGGGATTCAAGATTTGTCCCAGCCTGAAAGGGCGCCCACTTCCACCTGGTGTAATAGTCGTTCAGCGACTGTATCGACTCTAGTAGTTTTCTTTTCCGCCCCGAAGGGACGCGTTGCCCTTCGGGGACAACTGCGTCCTCGATGGGTATCACCTATACGAGGTACAGCATGAGAGTAACCGATAGCAGTTTCATCGGTTCTGCGTCCTCGCACGCCCCGACTGAATGGGCCGCCATCGATTGGCGACAGGTTCAGTTCAACGTGAGAGCCATGCAGATTCGATTAACGAAGGCGACACAGGATGGCAACTGGCGCAGGGTGAAAGCCCTGCAAAGGTGGCTGACCAACTCGTTTAGCGCCAAAGTACTGGCGGTTAAACGCGTGACCGAAAACCAAGGCAAACGGACGGCGGGAGTCGACCGTGAACTCTGGGACACACCGCAGCAGAAGATCGCGGCGGTGTCCCGGTTGAAGAAGCGAGGCTACAGGCCCCTGCCTTTACGGAGGGTATATATTCCCAAATCGAATGGCAAGATGCGCCCGCTGGGCATCCCGACCATGCGTGACAGGGCCATGCAGGCGCTATACCTGCTGGCACTTGATCCGGTTTTGGAATCGGTGAGCGATCCGAATTCCTATGGATTTCGCAAAAACCGCTCAACGGCCGACGCGATGTCGCAGATCTTTATCAGGATGTCGCAGAAGACCGCGGCAGGCTGGGTACTGGATGCGGATATCGAGGGCTTTTTCGACAACATCAACCATGACTGGATGCTCGATCACGTCTGTATGGACCGATCGATTTTTCGGAAGTGGCTGAAGTCTGGTGTTGTGGACCGGGCGCAATTGTTGGCTACAGAGGCAGGAACGCCACAGGGAGGCATCATTTCCCCGGCGGCGGCAAATTGGACGCTGAATGGACTGGAAACAGGCCTCATTGCTCACATGGGTGGGAAGTGTGGACAGTCCGCGATGAAGAAACTGAAAATCGGTGTGATCCGTTATGCGGATGACTTCGTGATCACCTGTGCTTCGAAAGAAGTGCTGGAGCATGAAGTCCGACCGTGGATAGAGTCATTCCTCAGTGAACGAGGTTTGAAGCTGTCTGCGGCGAAAACGAAGGTGGTTCATATCGATCAAGGTTTTGACTTCCTTGGATGGAATTTCCGCAAGTACTCCGGGAAATTGCTGATCAAGCCCAGTAAGAAAAATGTGAAAACATTCTATGACAAGCTTAGGGACGTCGTCGGCGCCAGTCTGGGCTGCAAGCAGGAGCAGTTGATCGGCCTGCTGAACCCCGTGCTGCGAGGGTGGGCGCAATATCACGCCCCCGTAGTAGCCAAAGCCGCGTTCTCGCGCATGGACTCGCTGCTGTACTGGCGGCTCGTGCGCTGGGCCAAGCGGCGTCACCCGACCAAGAGCAGCAACTGGATACGCCAGCGTTATTGGCGCTCGGTTGATGAACGCAATTGGGTGTTCGCTGCGGATGTCAACAAGGGCGATGGCGAGCAAGGTGTAATGGCGTTGTACTCGTTAGCGAGTACACCCATCAAGCGCCACGAGAAGGTCAAAGGGGAGTTCCATCCCTACGACCCGCGCTGGGAATTATATGGTGAAACTCTCTTGCAAAATCGTGTGTTAAAGACATTGCGATATCGTAAAGAATGGGCTAACTTATATATTCACCAGCATGGTTTGTGCGCGCATTGCGGGACTGCGATGGACTTGGACAGTGGATGGCATGACCACCATATTGTTCCTCGTGTACAAGGTGGATCCGATGTTCTCGGAAATCGCGTGCTCGTACATCCAAATTGCCATACTCAGATTCACAGCCTTGGATTGACGGTTGTGAAACCGGCTTTTGAATGAAAGTTTTTATTACGCTTGAGCCGTGTGCGGTGAAAGTCGCAAGCACGGTTCTTAGGGGGGAGGGTTCCGGTAACGGGGCCTTCCTACCCAACCCATTGCAGGGAGGGCTCTAACATGGCTTGGCTAGAATTGAGCGAGGGTCAATCGCTATCCTCGATTTGCAAGCGGACCTGGCGCCAGCGCAGCGCACAGCACCTTTCCGGCGGAGGCCCCAAGGGCCCGCCGTCGGCGCCGCCGACGATACCGCCCATCATCATCACGCCGTTCAGCTACCACACGCCTGATCCGGCCATCGACCCGCGCGTGACGCCGCTGCGCCCGCCCATCGTGCCGCCGCCGCGGCCGTGCATCTCGTGCTGAGCGCCGCCGGCTGAGCGCATCGCCGCCGGACGTAAAAAAAGCCCGCTGCAAGCGGGCTTTGGTGCTGGGCGGGACGGTTATGCCCGCGTCTTGCGGCGGCGTGCGATGAAGCCCACCAGGCCCAGGCCGGCCAGCATCATGGCGTAGGTTTCCGGTTCCGGCACCGGCGCGCCGATCTGGTACAGGCCGGCGTTGGAGGTGGCCTGGAGCGCGGTGAAGAACTTGTCGACGCCGCTGCCGGCGTTGAACGCATAGAAGTTGGTGACGTTGCCCGGTCCGCCCTGGCCGTTGCCGAAGTGCAGGCCGACGATGACGTTGCCGGTCAACAGCTGCGGGAAGTCGTAGGTCGTGACGTGGGTCAGCGGGTCGGCGCTGACGTTGAACGAGGTGATCGGCGCGCCGCTCTGGCCGAAGAAGGAGAACTGCGAGGCCAGCAGGTTGGAGACCGTCAGCTTGTCGGCTGGCGAGCTGTCGACCACGTTGCCGGCGGTGCTGTAGCATTTCGAGACCGTCACGCCGGGCAGGTCGAAGGTGAGGTCGGTCGTGGCGCAGCCGGCCGCCGAGGCCAGGCCGGAGGCGGACAGCAGGGCTGCCGCAACGAGTTTTGGAAGTAAATTTTTCATCATGGACCTATCTTAATAAAAGCGCGGATTGGATTGGTGGTGGCCGCGGCGGCTGGCGAGACCCAGCAGACCGAGGCCGGTCAATAGCATCGCGTAGGTGCGGGGCTCGGGGACCGCCGCGATGTACGAATGGTTGTCCGACTCGAAGGCGTTCTGGTTGGACGAGAACGTGACACGGGTGATGGTCGTGCCGCTGTCGGTGAAGAAATTCATGTAAAAGCCGGTCTGCTGGTTGCCGTTGGCCAGCAGGCTGGCGGCCGACGCCATGGCGTCGCCGTTGATCTGCAACACCATGGTGTTGCCGCTGTACAGGGTGACGATGTTGTAGTTGTCCGGCGAGCCCATGTAGTAGCCGAAGTAGCTCACGCCGACGCCGCCGAAGGTCACGCTGGACGACGAGGGCTGGCCGTTGCTCACGCCGACCGAGAAGAAGGCGGTGGCGTCGCCCGGAGGCTGCGCCGCGTAGCCGGGATTGCCCGGCGACGGGATCAGGGCGCCGGCCTGGTCGTAGGTGGCGAAGCCGGCCGGCAGCAGGCCGTCGTCGAAGGTGTTGGTGGTCACGCCGGCGACCGCGGAAGTGATGCCGCCGGTCGCGGTGTAGGTCACGGCGGCGCCGGCGTTCAGGGCCGCGCCGGCCAGGCCGAGGGCCAGCAGGGTTTTGGTGATCATTTGGACGTTCCTTATGCGGAAGCTCACGGGCGCTGGCGCCCTGCTTGCCATTGTTATTAGCAATTGGAAACTAGTGATTCAAGATTGATAATAATCATATTCCTATGACAATGCCTCATCAAATTTAGAATGTTTCTTCGGTTTTTGTGTCTGGCGCGGCCGGAGTGTGAACAATAGATGCCGAGGGGAATTGAGCATGTCGCCCGCCGCTGGGGGGCGCACCGGCCGCCGCCGCCAACTAGTCAAACGCATGCCAGTGCCGATGTAACAATTTCGTGTAGAAAAACAAACACGGCCGCGCCGGCCCGCTGCGGGCGATTTTGCGCTGGCGGCGCGACTTTCTATTGTTGTTGCGGGGCCGGCCGCTTATCATTTCACCCCCATCCATCTTTCCAGGCGAGCCCACAGCATGAGCGCAGACTATCCCGACACCGAACAGCAGCAGGACGACGACGCCCCGGTCCAGGAGGCGCGCGTATGGCAGGGGAACGGCTGGACCGCGCGCGTCATCAAGAACGACGACGACGAGGGCTGGGCGGTGGCGATGATCAAGGACGGCGAGCCGGAACCGGCGCTGGTCGGCCCGTGGACCATGGGGCGCGACAAGAAGAACCCCAAGCCGCTGGACGTGAACGCCTTCAACACGCTGGTCAAGACCGCCAACGAGGTGATCCGCCGCCACGAGCAGCAGCTGCACGCGCAGCTGCACAAGAACGTGTTCGTCAACGGCGAGGACGGCCAGGTCCGGGTCAACCTCGACATCGTGCCCGACGAGGACGACCCCTACGCCACGCTGAGCGCCTTCGACCCCTACGGCGAGGAGCTGGCGCGGGTGCGGGTGGCGCCGACTTTTAAGCTCAGCGTGAGCAGCGCCGCGGCATGGATAGACAGTGGCTATCGAAAGCCATAGTTACCTACGTCATTAGTTCTTTACTAGAATTAAGATTTCGTTAAATAAACGTGTAAGTGGATGTAACATTCAATTGTGCGGGGCCGGCTGGCGTGGACGAGGCTGCTACATTTTGAACTCCCTTTTTTTAGGAGTTAGAGATGATGAAAATCAAAGCCCTGGCTGGCGCCCTGGTCATGACCGGCGCCGGTTTCCTGTCGCAAGGCGCGCTGGCGGCCGACATCAGCAATCCCGACACCCCGCTCAACCTGAGCAGCGGCGCGGACTTCGTTGGCCACCTGATCGGCGGCAACCACCAAGGCGACACCTTCGCCGACAAGTACACCTTCACCCTGACCGGCGCGTCGACCATTTCGGCCGATGTCTACTCGCACACGGGCAACGCCAAGAACGGCCTGGACATCACCGGCCTGAGCCTGTACAACGCCGGCGGCCTGCTGATGGCGGGCACCCAGCTGTCGACCGGCGCCACCGACCAGTGGCAGCTCGACTCGGCCATCCTGGGCGCCGGCAGCTACTACCTGATGGTCAGCGGCAGCGCCGTGTCGCAGTCGGCCGGTTCGTACTCGTCCGGCGTGTCGGTGACGGCGGTGCCGGAACCGGAAACCTATGCCATGCTGCTCGGTGGCCTGGGCCTGGTCGGCGCGGTGGTCCGCCGCCGCAAGCAGTCCGGCAACGCGTAAGCTTTCGCCGCGCGTGCGAACAGCCAGGCCGTCGCAGGACGGCCTGGCTGTTTTGGTTTCGGTGGCCGGGGCGTGCTAGTATTTCCTATGCGCATTAGCTCACACTAGGAAAATCGATGGAAAGTCGCCTCACCCGCCTGGAAGCCGTCCAGACCATGTTGCTTGAAATCGGGCAGAAGTCGAGCAGCTGCACCGATATCAGCGAGTTCCTGCAGGCCGTGCATGCGGCGCTGGGACGCATCATGTACGCGGCCAACTTCTTCGTGGCGTTGAGCGACCGCGACGGGCCGGTCAACCAGGTGCGCTTCGTCTACTTCGTCGACGAAGTGGACGACCCGCCCAGCCGCGACGCCTTGTTCGAGCTGGTCGAGGGCGAGTCGCCGACGGCCACCGTGATCGCCACCCGCGAGCGCATGGTGATGACGGCGGCCGAGCACCTGTCGCGGCGCGAGGCGAACGCCGGCTTCGGCATCGGCACCATCGCCGAGCACTGGATGGGCTGCCCGCTGCTGGACCAGAACCACCAGGCGCTGGGCGCGATCGTGATCCAGAGCTACGACAAGCAGCACACCTTCAGCGAGGAGGACCAGGCGCTGTTCGCGCTGATCGCCAACCACGTGTCGAGCGCGCTGCAGGGCCTGCAGAGCATGGACCGGCTCGAGCGCGCGGTGCAGGAGCGCACCGCCCAGCTGTCGCACGAGGTAGCCGAGCGCCGGCGCGCCGAGGCCATCCAGCGCGCGCTGTACGAGCTGGCCAACCTGTCGGCCACCGCCACCGGCGGCAGCCGCCTGAACATGCGGCTGCACCAGATCATCAGCGAGCTGGTGCCGGCGCAGAACTTCCTGATGGCGCTGTACCACGCCGACACCAAGGAAATCAGCATCCCGTACTTCGTCGACCAGAAGGACGAGCACGCGCCGGTCAAGCGCTTCGACTACGGGGTCGGCATGTCCTCGTACATTTTGCAGCGCAAGCAGGCCATGCTGCTCGACCGCGCCGGCTTCCAGGCGCTGGTCGACAGCGGCGAGATGGAGCACCCGCTGGGCAACACCGACATCGCCAGCTGGATGGGCGCGCCGATGCTGCTGGGCGACGTGGCCTACGGCGTGATCATCGTGCAGAGCTACGACGAGACGGTGACCTACACCCAGGCCGACCTCGACATCCTGGCCTTCATGGCCAGCCACGTGGCGGTGGCGATCGCGCGCATGCAGGCCGACCGCGAAATCCGCCGCGCCAAGGAGGCGCTGGAGGAGCAGAACGCGGCGCTGGAGAACGCGCTGACCTCGCTCAAGGACGCGCAGGGCGAGCTGGTGCGGCAGGAGAAGCTGGCCTCGCTGGGCCGGCTGGTGGCCGGCGTGGCGCACGAGATCAACACGCCGCTGGGCATCTGCGTGACGGCCACCAGCCACCTGGTGGAGGAGCTCAAGCTCACGCGCGAGGACATGGCGGCCGGCACGCTGGACGAGGACGGCCTGAACCAGTTCTTCGACATCATCGCGCAATCGCTGCGCATCATGACCACCAACACCCAGCGCGCGGCGGCGCTGGTGCGCAGCTTCAAGCAGGTGGCGGTGGACCAGTCGTCCGACGACATCCGCAGCTTCAACCTGCGCAAGTACCTGGACGAGGTGCTGCTGTCGCTGCAGCCCAAGCTCAAGGGCAAGCCCATCGCCGTCGAGATCGATTGCGACGAGCACATCAACATGGCCAGCTTCCCCGGCGCGGTGTCGCAGATCGTCACCAACATGGTGGTCAATTCGCTGGTGCACGGCTTCGAGGAGGGGCAGTCCGGCAAGATCAAGATCAGCGGCAAGGTCGACGGCGACTTCGTCGACTTCCAGTTCAGCGACGACGGCGCCGGCATGGACAGCGCCACGCTGGCGCAGCTGTTCGACCCCTTCTTCACCACCAAGCGCGGCTCGGGCGGCAGCGGGCTGGGCGCGCACATCCTGTACAACCTGGTGACGGGCGCGCTGGGCGGCACCGTCAAGGTGGTCAGCGCGCCGGGCATGGGCTTGCACTACAAGCTGCGCTTCCCCAAGGTCAAGCGCAAGTAGGGGCTTACTTCGAGGCCTTGCTGATCTCCACTTCCCAGTCCACACCCGAATCGATGTGGTGCTGTTTGGCGTAGTTGCCCTGGCTGACGGCCACCGCCACGTCCAGCAGGCTGTTCAGGTAGACCAGCGGCTTGCCTTGCGCCACGCCGCCGAAGGTGTGCTCGAACGGCGCCACCACCTTGTCCACCTGCTTGCCCTTGTGCAGGATGCGTACCTGCACGCGGTCGTGCACGCCGATGCCCAGCTCGTCGAACAGCGCTTTCGGGATGTTGGTCCAGACGTTGCCGTACTTGATGTCCAGCACCGGGATGATGCCGCGCACCACCTTGCCCTGGCGGACCGCCTTCTGGTACGGGATCTTCACCACCGATTCGCTCGGCAGCACCGGGCCGACCTGCTCGTAGCTGATCGCGCCCGAGGCCAGCCGCGCGCCGACGTAGGCGTACACGTCGCGGCCGTGGAAGGTGTAGGACTCGCCGGAGCCGGCCAGGCGGTTGACGTTCTCGTCGATCTCGCGCAGCTCGGCCACGCCGTCGCGCTCGGCGATCAGCGTGAACAGGCCGTTGTCGGGACCGACGAAGTATCGGCCCTGCTTGGTCTTGAGCACCACCGACTTGCGCGTGGTGCCCACGCCCGGATCGACCACCGCCACGAACACGCTGCCCTGCGGCCAGTAGTTGGCGGTCTGGTACAGGCGGTAGGCGCCCAGCCAGATGTCGTAGTCGGGAATGTTGTGGGTCAGGTCGGAGACGTTCAGCTGCGGGTCGACGCCGTAGGCCACGCCGTGCATGGCGGAGACGGCGCCGTCCGAGGTGCCGAAGTCGGTCAGCAGGACCAGGGCGTTGCTGGCGTGGGCTTGCGCGGCCATCAAGGTGCTGAGGCAGACGGCGGCGAACAGGGCGGAAATGCGGTTGAGCTTCATGGAGTCCTCAGGTTAGAAAGTGTAGCGCAGGCGGCCGTAGAAGTACGCGCCGTTGACGCCGATCGGGTTGATGAAGTTGTACGGCAGCGCGCCGCCGTAGGTGGCGTTGTTGGTCTGGCGCACGCGCTCGGGATAGCGGTCGAGAATGTTGTCGCCGCCGACGGCCAGGGTCAGTTGCTTGCTCAGCTTGTACTGCGCCTCCAGGTCCACCGACCAGACCGCGCCGAACGATTGCGCGTGCACGCCGTCGTCGAGCGGCGCGTCGCTGTCGTACGAGAAGTCCTTGAGCGGGCCGAAGCGCGTGGCGCGCGCCAGCAGGCTCCAGCGCGCGGCCTGCCAGTCGGCGCTCAGCACCAGCTTGCTGGTGGGCGAGGCGTGGCGGATGCGGTACAGGCTGGTGTCGGTCAGCAAGGTCAGCGATGGATCGATCGCGGCCAGCGCGGCCGAGCCCTGGCGCACGCGGTCCAGGCGGGTCTTGTTCAGGTTGAGAGCGGCGTTCAGGTCCAGCTTGCCGCCGGCGAAGGACAGGTCGTGGTTCAGCACCGCGTCCAGGCCGGTGGTGCTGGTGTCGAGCAGGTTGGCCAGGTAGGCCACCGACTGGATGTCGCCGCGGCCGATCGAAGCCAGGTAGGCGGTGGCGGCGTCGCTCTGCAGGTCGCTGGTGCGGGTGATGCGGTCGCGGATCTTGATGCGGTAGGCGTCCAGCGTGAAGCTGGTGTTGCGCTGCGGGCGCCACGCCAGGCCCAGCGACAGGTTGGTGGATTTCTCGGGCTTCAGTGCCTCGGCGCCGAAGCTGCGCGCCAGCGGATCGCTGGCCGGCAGCAGCGAGGCGGTCTGCAGGCCGCTGCCGTCGCTGTTGAAGTTGAGCGTGGAGAAGCGGAAGCCAGTCTGCACCAGCGCCGGCGCGCGGAAGCTGTTGGACAGCGAACCGCGCAGCAGGAACGACTCGCTCAGCTTGTAGCGCGCGGACAGCTTGCCGGTGCTGGCGCTGCCGAAATCGCTGTAGTGCGAGTAGCGGGCCGCAGCGCCCAGCAGCAGGCGGCTGGTGAGGTCGGTTTCGGCGTCGGCGTACACCGAGCGGATCGAACGGCCGCCGTCGAAGGCGTCCTGCGGGCGCAGGCCGGGGCCGGCTTGCGCGCCCGGCGGCGCGTCCGTGACGGGGCCGGCCGCGTAGGAGGCGGCGTCGCCCGGCGAGCTGCGGTAGGTCTCGTGCATGACTTCGGCGCCCAGCGCGAGGTTGAGCGGCGCGCCCA
Organism: Duganella sp. BJB1802; assembly: GCF_013369445.1. Lineage (NCBI taxonomy): Bacteria > Pseudomonadati > Pseudomonadota > Betaproteobacteria > Burkholderiales > Oxalobacteraceae > Duganella > Duganella sp. BJB1802. The sequence continues at coordinate 107,493 of NZ_JABWEF010000010.1, forward strand.
GGCCCAGGTCGAGCTCGCGCGTGAGGTCGGCGTTGAGCGCGTTCTGGCGGAAGTCGAAGTCGGCCAGGTGGAAGCTGGTCGGGCTCTGCGCGCCCAGCGAGGCGTTGGCCGAATGGTCGAGGTCGTAGCGGAACAGGTTGGCGCCGTGGCGGGCGCTCAGGTCCCAGTTCCAGCCGGCGCGGGTGAAGCGCGCGCCAGCCACGACGCTGACGTCGCTCATGTCGCCCTTGGTCACCGGACGGTAGCCGGCCGGGTACAGCGCCGGCACGTTGGACGGGTCGCCAGGGTAGCGGAAGTAGGCGCTGCCGTCGGACTTGCGCTGGTTGACCGTGGCGAAGGAATAGGCGTCGACGCCGTCCGCCAGCGGCAGCAGGGCGTTGTAGAACAGGTAGTTGTTGTTCTGGTGCGAGTCGCCGGATTTGAACACCACCTTGCCGTCCAGCGCCAGGTCGGCCGGGGTCGAGTTCCATGAGGTCCAGCCGGCGTCGCTGAAGCCGGCGCGCTGGGTCGGCGCGCGGCTGCGGGTGTCGAAGCCGAAGCGCAGGAAGCCGGCGTCGCCCAGCGGCACGCCGTAGTCGGCGCTGGCGGTCTTGGTCTGGCCGTCGGTTTTGGTCTCGTTGGTGGGCTTGAAGTCGGTGTGGTTGGCGCCGTAGCCGAGCGAGGCCGAGCCGCCGCTGCGGGCGTTCTTCAGCACGATGTTGATGACGCCGGCCACGGCGTCGCTGCCGTATTGGGCGCCGGCGCCGTCGCGCAGGATCTCGATGTGGTCGATGGCGCCGGGCGGAATGGCGTTGATGTCGACCGGCACCGTGCCGGCGAAGCTGCTCTCGGTGTCGAGCACGGCGCTGGCGTGGCGGCGCTTGCCGTTGATCAGGACCAGCACCTGGTCCGGCGCCAGGCCGCGCAGCTGCACGCCGCGCACCGAGTCGGAGGCGCCGCTCGATTCGATGCGCGGGAAGTTGATCGACGGCGCCAGGTTCTGCAGGGCCGCGCCCAGTTCGCCGCTGGCCAGCGCGTTCTCCACCTCGCGCGCGCCGAAGCGGTCGATCGGCACGGCGCTGTCGTACACGGTGCGGTTGCGCGCGCGCGAGCCGACCACGGTGACCTGGTCGATGGCGGCGTCGGCGGCCGGCTGCTGCTGTGTCGGTTGCGTCTGCTGCGCGTGCAGTCCGGGCTGCGCGGCAAGCAGCAGCGCGCAGGCGAGTACGCTGCGGCGCAAAGGCAATGGGGGGAGGGCGTGCGGGCGGCTGTGCTGGGGCATTCTGGATTCCTTGCGTGGTCTGGACCGGACCACGATCTTAATGGCAAGGAATTCAGTTTAACAACAACCGATTGTGTATATGCTTATGTTGTCAGTCCGGGAAGCGCTCGTTGATGGCGACCGCCTTGTCGATGTTCTGGCACAACAGGTCGACGTACAGCGGGTCGAGGTGATGGCCGGCCACTTCGCGCAAATGCGCCACCACCTGGTCGATCGGCCAGGCTTCCTTGTAGCAGCGCTTGTGCATCAGCGCGTCGAACACGTCGGCCACGGCGACGATGCGCGCGTACAGGTGGATGTCGTGGCCCTTGAGGCCCTGCGGATAGCCGCTGCCGTCGAATTTTTCGTGGTGCTGGTGGGCGATCACGGCGGCCGCCTTCAGGATCGGGCGCTGCGAGCCGTCCAGGATGGACAGGCCGACGGTCGGGTGCTGCTTCATGATTTCCCATTCGGCCGCGTCGAGCTTGCCCGGCTTGAGCAGCACCGCGTCCGGCGTGGCGATCTTGCCGATGTCGTGCATCGGCGCGGCGTGGCGCAGCACGGCGGTCTCGTCCTCGGGCATGCCGGAGGCCTGGGCCAGCAGGTGGCACACCTCGGACATGCGGCGCACGTGGTTGCCCGCCTCGTTGGAGCGCGACTCGACCACGTCGCCCAGGCGCAGGATCAGCTCGGCCTGGGTGTCGGTGATCTCCTGGGTCAGCAAAATATTATCGAAGGCGATCGCGACGCCGGAGCAGAACACTTCCAGCAGCTTGGTGTCGATCTCGGAGATTTCGTCGACGCCCTTGAGCACCAGCAGCGAGGCCTTGCCGCTGCTGTTGGGGAAGTAGCCGATGTAGGTGTCGCCCTCGACGCGCGAAATCTTGTTGCTCTTGGCGGCGTCGAGCTGGGCCAGCACGTCGGGGCTGAGCAGGGCGCCGTCCTCGTCGCCGATCTGGGCCAGGATTTCGTAGTCGTTCTCGCCGGTGATGGCGGTGGCGCCGCGCAGGCGCAGCAGCATGCTGTGCTCCAGGCGCAGCAGCGCCACCACCTGCTGCAGCAGGCCGTTGGCGAAGTCCTTCAGGTTACGCTGCTGGAAGATGTGGGCCGAAGCGGCGATCACGCGCTCCAGGCCCTCGCGGTAGTTGAGCTGCTGGCGGCGGGCCTCCTCGACCTTCATGATGTCGCGGTAGGCGCGCAGCGCGGCGAAGGTGGTGGTGAACAGCTTGGTGCGGTCGAGCTCGGTCTTTTCCTTGTAGTCGTTGATGTCGTAGTTGACGATCACGCGTTCCTCGGGGGCCTGGCCGGGCTGGCCGGTGCGCAGCACGATGCGGGTGAACTGGTTGTCGAGGTCCTCGCGCATCCAGCGCGCGACCTCCAGGCCGCTGTCTTCCTTCTCCATCACGACGTCGAGGAACACCAGCGCCACGTCGGCCTCGCGCGCCAGCACCTCCTTGGCCTCGGCGCCGCTGTAGGCGTGCACGAAGCTCAGGGCGCGGCCGTCGAGACGGAAGCGGCTCAGGGTCAGCTTCGTGATGTCGTGGATGTCCGGTTCGTCGTCGACCAACAGGACTTTCCAGGGCGCTAGCTTAGGCGAGGCAGCAGACAAAAAAGACATAGGGACGAGTTCCGCAAAATGGCACTACTGAATGAGTTTTTCGATTGTAGTCTTACCCACTGATATTAACAACAGGCAACAAAAATTCCTGCTGCTTTGCACAACACTCCCGTGATGTCTGCGGGCGGTCTTATTGTACGGCGCGCTGTGGCGCGACGGCGCAGCGTTAGTCATCTGTAACGCCTTTGTGCAACCGAAACAATACTTCGTTTTTGGCAATATTGCTATCTCCGTGAGAAATATTTTATCGGGGTGTGCAACAAGGGGGCGGCGGGGGGCGTTGCGCTTACTTTGACGCGGGTCTAAGGGCGTGCCTCGCGCCGGGCTGCCGTGCGCGCAGCGTAAATGCGGTGATGACCGCTGCCTATTGGGAGATTGGCCGGCGGATTGTCGAGTGCGAACAGGAGGGAGCGGACCTTGCGGCGTATGGCGATGAACTGATGCAGCGCCTTTCGGCTGATTTGAGCAATCGCTTTGGTCGTGGATTCAGCAGGCAAAATTTGCAACAAATGCGTAATTTCTATCTATTCTGGCCGGAAATTCGCCAGACGGTGTCTGGCAAATTCACGTCGGAAATTCTCCAGACAGTGTCTGGCAAATTCACTTTGCCTTGGTCGGCAGGGGGCGCAGCCGCAAGCGGACGATGTCCTCACGCCGGAACAGGCGATCAAGGACCCCTTCGTGTTGGAGTTCCTCGATTTGAAGGACGAATATTCTGAGTCCGATCTGGAGGACGGAGGAAAATCCGCCCGTCGGCTTGATACTGTGCGCCGCCCGCAGCGCGCTATGCGCTCGACGCCTTGCCCAACAAGATTATCGCCGCCGAATACCAGATGCTGCTGCCCGACGAGCACCTGCTGGTCGCCCGGCTGGAGCGCTGGACGCAAAAAAGCCCGCAAGGCGCTTGACGCGCGTTGCGGGCCGGGACAGCTGGGGTGACTTTAGTTCAGCGTCGGGAAGCCGGTCAGGTAGCCGACGGCGGCGCCGAAGCGGTCGCGGTAGTTGGCGCGGATCAGCGGGTCCAGCGTCGGCTGCACCTTGCCGTGCAGCGCCGATTCCCAGTCGCCCGGATGCTGGAAGTTGCTCATGATGTAGGCGAAGCCGTTCATGTCATCGACCGCGTGCAGGCCGGTCGACTCCGCGCCGGCCGGCGTCGACAGCACGCGCGTCAGCGCCTTGGTGTCGACGTTGTAGGCCCACAGGAAGTTGTTGACGTGCAGGCCGCTGTCCTCGCCGATGAACAGGGTGCGCAGCTTTTCCGAGAACTTGATGTTGTCCGGATTGGCGATCTTGTCCGGATTGGCCAGGTTGCCCAGCGCATCCGGCGTGGCCAGGTCCTCGCCCACCAGCGCCGGCACGGCGGCCATGTCGACCGGCACCCATTCGCTGTTGATGGCGGCGCCGGTGTCGTCCACCTGGCCGGCCTTCAGGTTCAGCGCGTACACGATGCCGGCGCTCGGGCCCTGGATCTTGATGCCGCCCGAACCATCCTTCATGGCGCCGTTGATGTAGCTCATCGCCGAGTAGGCGATCTTGTCCTTGGCGTTGACGGTCGTGCCTTCCATCTTGGTGAAGCCCATGCTGCCGCCCTTGAACGCGGCGTAGCGGTGGGTCTCCAGGAAGGCCGCGGCCTTCTCCTTGCCCGGCACGATCTTGATCCAGTTGGTCTTGCCGCTGAACGGGATCTTGGTGTAGGTGGCGTCCGATGGATCGCTGGTCTTGACGCTGAGGATGTCGGCCGCCTTGAGCGAGTCGGCCAGGGCCTTGATCTCGGCGCTGGTGGCGCTGCCCAGCTTGATCCACGACAGCGTCGCCGAGCCGCCGTTCTCGGCCGTCTTCTGCGTCCACTTGGCCACGTACAGGGTGCCGCTCGACAGGTCCTGCGCCTTGTCGGCCACGAACATGAACAGGCCGCCGTTGGTGGCGTCGTCGCCCATCAGCGCGGTGCGCTCGTCCGGCATCACCTGCACCAGCTCGTGCGAGATGCGGCCCATGCAGTAGTGCTTCTTGATGCTGCCGGTGCCGTCCGGGTTGACGGTGATCTCCGGCATGTGGCCGTAGTGGTAGGGGTTGGCCTTGGTGGCGTCGCCGAACAGGTTGGTGCTGAAGTTGGCGAACTGGGTGTTGCTGGCGATGCTGGTCGCGTCCGGCTCGTATTCCTCGCTCGACAGGTGGGTGTTCCACGGCGAGCGGCTGGCGCCGCAGGTGATCCACAGGCCGTTGACGCCGGCGGTGTTGACGTTGTGGTACTTCACCAGCGACAGCGCGCCGGTGGTCTTGTCCTGGTCCAGCGTCAGCACGGCGATCGGCGACGGCAGCATGCCGTACATCGAGTCGCCCTTGACGTTGCGGGTGGCGTACTCGAACTGCACCACGGCGAACACGGTGTTGCCCTTGATGCCGGGCACGGTCGGCGCGGCCAGCTTGAGCAGCGAGGTGCCGTCCGGGCAGTCCGAGAAGAACTGGCGGCCGCCGGCGTCGGTCTTGTCGACGATGGGCTGGTTGTTGATGTTGTAGTAGCCTCCGGCCAGGATGGTGCCGCCGCTGCCGTTGGGCACGTTGGCGCCGGTGATGAAGAAGGTCTGGTAGGCCAGCGAGTAGGGCTGGGTCTTGCCGTCGGAGTAGGTCAGGTTCAGCGTCGAGCCGACCGTGGTGGTGGCCATGGCGGCGGCGTTGGCCAGCGATGGCGCGGCCATGCCGGTGAAGGTGACGGACAGCAGTTGCGGTGCTTGCGCGGCGGTGTCGCCGCCGCCGCAGGCCGACAGCAGGGCGGCGGTCGCGCTGCCGCCTGCCAGCGGCAGCAACGGCGCGCTGGACAGGAACTTGAGGATGCTGCGGCGGGACAGATCGAGGGACTCGGTCATGGGAAAATCCTGTTGTAGTTGTGGCCATTCCATGTGCCGGCGCCGGGCGCGGCATCATGCGAGGTGGTGGCTGCACCTCGACGGGCGTAATATTAAGGATTTGATATGACAGGGGCGTGACATCGGGCCCAGGTAAGTTCGGTAACAAAGCAATTCAGCGCGGGCCATCGCCGGCGAAAAGGGCTATATTGAAAGCATCAACCGTGAAGGAGAAGCAAATGCGAGCACTCACCCGTACCATGCTGGCCGCGTCGTTGGCGCTGCTGGCCGGCGCCGCCTGGGCCGACGTCAGCGTCAGCTACGTCAAGCCGGAGGACTTTGCCGACATGCCGCGCAACGCCATCGACCGCGAGCGCGTGCTGAAGGATTTCAGCGACTACTTCGCCACGCTGAACAAGAAGCTGCCGCCCGGCCAGAACCTGAAGATCGAAGTGCTGGACATCGACTTGGCCGGCCGCATGTGGCCGCGCCGCAATGGCGGCGAGGATATCCGCGTGCTCAACGGCGGCGCCGACTGGCCGCGCATGCACCTGCGCTACACCCTGGAGCAGGACGGCAAGGTGCTGCGCAGCGGCGACGAGCAGGTGTCGAACATGAACTACATGCAGGGCTTCAGCCGCTACAGCGACGGCGACACCCTGCGCTTCGAGAAGCAGATGCTGGACGACTGGTTCAACAAGACCATCGTGCCCAAGGTGGCCAAGCGCTGACGCGCGGCGTCAGCCGATGCGGTTGACCTTGGGGAACTTGGCCAGGAACTCCGGCGCCATCGGCGTCACCTGGCCGCTCTGGTAGTTGAAGAAGACGAAGCCCGACTTGGCCATCGCCACCAGCTTGCCGTCCTTGGGGCGGGTCACGCGGAAGGTGATGTCGCCGCCGTACTGGTTGAAGTCCATCACGCCGATCTCGAACAGCAGCTGGTCGCGCGCGTGGGCTTCGGCCTTGTAGGTGGTGGCCAGGTCGGTGACGATGATGCCGACGCCGTCGCTGCCGGTTTCCTGCACGCCGAACTCGTACAGGAAGCGGGCGCGCGCCTCGGAGATCATCGAGATCATCGAGTCGTTGCCCAGGTGGTTGGCGCCGTTGATGTCGGTCACGCGCACCGTCAGCTGGGTCGAGTAATAGTATTGGTCCTCGGGGAAGGCCAGCGTCAGGCGCGCCATTACAGCTGCTCGCCGATGAACAGCAGCGTGTTGCCGTGCGCCTGGGCGGCGGCGCGCTGATGGTAGGACGAGCGGTGGTTGCAGTTGAAGCCGTGCTCCGCGCCCGGATAGACGTGGATCTCGACCTGCTCGTTGTCGCCGAAGCGCTCGGCGATGCTTTGCACCGCGGCCGGCGGGATGTGGCTGTCGGCGCCGCCGAAGTGCATCAGCACCGGCACCGTGATCTCGCCGGCGCGGTCGAGCGCGTTCTGGATGCCGCCGCCGTAGTAGCACACCGCCGCGTCCACCAGGCCGTTGGCGGCCGTGTGGTAGGACAGCTTGCCGCCGTAGCAGAAGCCGATCGAGGCGATCTTGTCGCCCACGCCGTCCAGCGCGCGCAGCGCCTTGACGGTGGCGGCGATGTCCGACTGCGCCAGCGCGAAGTCGTTGGCGTTCATCAGTTCGACGGCGCGCTTCCAACCGGCGTCGTCGTAGCCCAGCTCGATGCGCGCGCCGTGGCGCCAGAACAGGTCCGGCGCGATCACCACGTAGCCGTCGGCCGCGTACTGGTCGGCGACGTTGCGGATATGCTGGTTGACGCCGAAGATCTCCTGCAGCAGCACGATGCCCGGCCCCTTGCCGCCGCGCGGCAGCGAGACGTAGGCACCGAAGCTGCCGTCGGCGGTGGCGATGTCGATCCAGTGGCTGTTGGTTTCCATGATGTTCCTTGTGCGGTGGTTCGGGGAGCGGCCATCCTACCCTGTTTTGCGCGGCGGCGCAGCGTCGCCGTGTGCTCACATCTAGCGCTTGACCTTGCCGAAGGCGTCGCCGGCCTTCCAGCTTTGCATGGCCGGCGCGTTGCCGACCGCGTAGCCGAGGTTGAGCGTGAACTGCGCCTGCTGCACCATGCCCGACAAGTCCCAGTCGGCGTGGTATTCGTCGGTGACCTGGTGGTAGTCGTTTTTGAACGCGACCAGGCGCGCGGCCGATGCCGCCGGGTCCTTGACGAACTCGAAGTGGCCGTCGCCGGAGAACACCGCCGAGCCGACGTTGAACGCCGGCACGCCGGCCTTGGCGAAGTTGAAGTGGTCGGCGCGGAAGTAGGCGCCGGACAGGTCGGGGATGGCCGGCGCCAGCTTCAGGCCCATCTTGCGGGCCACGCCTTGCGCCGCTTCGTACAGGCTGCTGCGCTCGGCGCCGGCGACGCCGATGTCGCGCGTGAGGCCGACGAAGTTCATGCTGTCCAGATTGAGGTCGGCCGTGGTCTGCGCCAGCGGCCAGGCCGGGTTCTGCACATAGGCCGCGCTGCCCAGCAGGCCCTGCTCCTCGGCGGCCGGCCACAGGAAGACCTGGGTGCGCCTGGCCGGATGCTTGACCGCCTCGGCCGCCATCGCCAGCAGGGCGGCGGCGCCGGAGGCGTTGTCGATGGCGCCGTTCCAGGTGTGGTCGCCGCGGTCGTCACGGCGCACGCCTTCGTCCATGCCCAGGTGGTCCCAGTGGGCCGAATAGACCACCGCCTGCGTTTTCAGCTTGGCGTCGCTGCCCGGCACGATGCCGGCCACGTTGAACTGCTCGATCTGGCGGATCGCGCTGTGCACCTCGGCGTGCACACTGGTCTTCAGGTCGACCGGGCGGAAGGCGCGGGTCTCGGCCTGGGCGCGCAGGGCGTCGAGGTCGAAGCCGGCGGCCTTGAACAGGGCGCGCGCGGTGTCCTCCTGCAGCCAGCCTTCGACCGGATTGCCGGCGCCGGCCAGGTGGAAGCGCTCGTGACTGAAGCCGTTGGCCGGCACGCTCCACGGATAGGAGGCGGACGGCGTGGTGTGAATCAGCAGCACGCCGGCCGCGCCCTGACGCACTGCCTCTTCGTACTTGTACAGCCAGCGGCCGTAGTAGGTGTAGGCCTTGCCGGCGAAGCGGTTCGGCTCCTCGGCGGTGGGCTGCGGATCGTTGACCATCATGACCAGCAGCTTGCCCTTCATGTCGACGCCCTTGTAGTCGTCCCACTTTTCTTCCGGCGCGATGGCGCCGTAGCCGACGAACACCAGCGGCGCGTCGATGGTGAGATCGGCCTTGCCGGCGGCGGTGCCGAACACGATCTCGCTGCCGTTCTTCGGCGTGATGCTCTTGCCGTTGGCGTCGAAGCGCACGAAGCTGCGGTCCAGCAGCTTGGTGCCCTCGATCTTGACCGGCATGCGGTAGCCGCCGCCGGCCAGCGGCTTGAGGCCGATGACGGCGGCCTGCGTCTCCAGATAGCGCACCGCCAGGTCGCCGCCGCGCTGGCCCGTGCCGCGGCCCTCGAACAGGTCGTCGGCCAGGAAGGACAGGTGGGCGCGCAGCGGCACCTCCGTCAGCACCGGCGCCTGCTGGGCGGCGGCGTGGAGGGAGGCCAGACCGAGGCCGGCGGCGATGGCGAGTACTGGAAGACGCATTTTTACTCCGTAATGTGTGAATCTGTGCAGAAGCGGGCTATCTTACTGTACTTGCCAAAATAAGGGATAGCCTATGAAAGTCATCATCATCACCGGGAGTTCGGACGGCATCGGCGCCGAGATGGCGCGCCAACTGGCGCGCGCCCATGGCGGCGGCGTGGCGCTGGTGCTGGCGGCGCGCAACGCGGCGGCGCTGGAACAGGTGGCCGCCGATTGCGCGGCGGCCGGCGCGCAGACGCTGGTGGTGCCGACCGATGTGTCGGTGCAGGCGCAGTGCACGGCGCTGGTGGCGGCCTGCGTGGCACGCTTCGGCCGCGTCGATGCGCTCATCAACAACGCCGGCCGCTCGGCGCACGCGCTGTTCGAGGAAGTGGCCGACCTGGCGTGGTACGAGGAGCTCATGAAGATCAACCTGTGGGGCAGCGTGTGGTGCACGCATGCGGCGCTGCCGTACCTGAAGCAGTCGCGCGGCAGCATCGTCGCCGTGTCGTCGCTGGCGGGGCTGGTCGGAGTGCCGGGACGCACCGCCTACGGCGCCACCAAATTCGCCATGAGCGGCTTCTTCGAGGCGCTGCGCGTGGAACTGAAGGCGGCCGGCGTGAGCGTGACGATCGCCTATCCGGGCGTGGTGGCGACGCAGATACGCTATCGCGGCTTCAACGCGGCCGGCGGGGCGCTGGGCAGCAGCAGCCTGAAAGAGGACAAGGCGATGCCGGTGGAGGAGTGCGCGCGGCTGATCGTCGACGGCATGCAGGCGCACCGGCGCGAGGTGGTGATGTCGGCCAAGGGCAAGCTGGGACGCTGGATGAAGCTGATCGCGCCCGGTCTGGTGGAGCGCATGGCGCTGGCGGCGCTGAAGGACGAGGTGAAACCGCATTGAAGGGCGAGTTGTAAGCGAGTGTAAGAGTCGGTAAGAGGTTGTAATGGGCGTCAACTGATCGATGGCTTGCGCCGTTTTTTGCTCATGCGACACGGGATAGTCCCGATGCCGAAACCCAGAAAAAGGAAATACATCATGACCAAAATTATCGCTTCCCTGATCGCCGGCCTGTTCGCAACCGCAGCATTCGCACAAGCGCCAGTCGCCGCCACCACCGCTCCAGCCGCCAAGCCGGCTGTGGTGAAAACCGAAGCGAAGGCCGAAGTGAAAGCGCCTGAAGTCAAAACCGCCGATGTCAAGACCGAAGCCAAGGCCGAAGTGAAGACCGCGAAGACCAAGACGCATCACAAAATCAAGGCAGACAAAGAACCCAAAATCGCAGCGCCAGTCGCCGCTGCGAAAGTAGACACCAAAGTAGCAGCAGCCAAGTAATTCAATAAACGATATAAATCAATTTAAAGGAATCGCATCATGAAAAAAGTAATCGCCACCCTGATCGCCACCCTGTTCGCAGGCGCCGCATTCGCCCAGGCTCCAGCCGCTTCGGCGCCAGCTGCCGCCGCCGCATCGACCCCGGCTCCAGCCGCATCGGCGCCAGCAGCCAGCGCACCGGCCAAGAAAGTGCATCACAAGAAGGCAAAGACCACCAAAGCCGCCAGCGCACCGGCAGCTTCGGCACCAGCGGCTTCGACCCCGGCGCCGGCAGCATCGGCTCCAGCAGCCAGCAAGTAATCCGCCGTATCGCGGAACGCAGCGAGGCTTCGGCCGGAATGCCGCCCAGTTCACACTGGGCGGCATTTTTTTCGTTCATCCCGATCACGTCTCAGACATATGCAGGGCGGGGTCTATTTTTTCGGCTTTTACTAAAACCCGCTAACCATTACTACCCAATGCTAACCATCGATATTTCGTGCGACTCCGCGCTATTTTCGGAACTAAAAAATACTAATCGCCTCTAACGAATACAGGCCGAGAAAATTAGTAACGATTAGCGTTCGGCACGGAATTTTTAGTACGTGATAGCGCTGTGTAGTACAGGTTAGCGGTGGTTAGCAGCGCTTAGTAAAAAACCGATTTTAGAGAGCCCCCCCCATGCCTACCTCGCCCAAGATCAAGCCCACGTACAACCTCCAATTCCCCATCCGCGTACCGGACGACGTGCTCGTCGAGTTGGGCGAATTCACCGGCAATTTCTGGTCGGATTCCCTGGCGCAGGAGCCCTTCGTTATCGAAGCGATCCGCAACTACATCAATCCGCCGCCGCTCGCCCCGCAGCAGCCCGCAGCGGCATCCGAGGCCGGATACCAATGGAAGCAGGTCTTTCTTCCCGAGGGCACCAGGCTGCGCGCCAGCTTCGGCAGCAAGCCCTATTTCGCCACGGTGGTGGGGGCCGAAATCAAATATGAAGGGCACGCGGTATCGCCATCGTGCTTCGCGAACCTGCACGGGAGCGGCAACCGCAATGCGTGGAAAGCGGTGTGGCTGCGTCTTCCCGGCAGCAGCGAATGGTTGCTGGCCGACGTCTGCCGCTCGGCGCGAAAAGCCGCGATAGTACGACTGCACGAGGGAGGCGCACAGGCAGACCGCGACCCGGCCGAAGGCGAACGCGCGCCGGCGCCGCCATCTGCGCGCCAGCCCGCAGCGCGCCATCCCCCGGCCAGTCAAACGTGGCCGCGACCAGCCGTAGGCCAAAGCAGCGCACCGGCGGCGCAAAAGAGTGACGCTCAGCGCAGGTCCGGCTCAGGAAGCAGCTCCCGTCGCAGGAAGCGTCGGGCGCTGAAGAACAAGGCGAACCCGCACTGAGAGTGTTTGCGGCGAGTTGTAAGCGAGTGTAAGAGTCGGTAAGAGGTTGTAATGAGCGTCAACTGAACGATGGGCTGCGCCGTTTTTTGCTCATGCGACACGGGATAGTCCCGATGCCGAAACCCAGAAAAAGGAAATACATCATGACCAAAATTATCGCTTCCCTGATCGCCGGCCTGTTCGCAACCGCAGCATTCGCACAAGCGCCAGTCGCCGCCACCACCGCTCCAGCCGCCAAGCCAGCCGTGGTGAAAACCGAAGCGAAAGCCGAAGTGAAAGCCCCTGAAGTCAAAACCGCCGATGTCAAGACCGAAGCCAAGGCTGAAGTGAAGACCGCGAAGACCAAGACGCATCACAAAGCCAAGGCAGCCAAAGAATCCAAGGACGCAGCGCCAGTCGCCGCTGCGAAAGTAGAACCGAAAGCAGACACCAAAGTAGCAGCAGCCAAGTAATTCAATAAACGATATAAATCAATTTAAAGGAAATCACATCATGAAAAAAGTAATCGCCACCCTGATCGCCACCCTGTTCGCAGGCGCCGCATTCGCCCAAGCTCCAGCCGCTTCGGCACCAGCCACCGCCGCCGCATCGACCCCGGCTCCAGCAGCATCGGCGCCAGCATCGAGCGCACCGGCCAAGAAAGTGCATCACAAGAAGGTCAAGGCCACCAAAGCCGCCAGCGCACCAGCAGCATCGGCTCCAGCAGCCAGCAAGTAATCCGCATCCGCTAGTGCAGGACGTGCCGCCCCGGACCTCTGGCCTGGGCGGCGCAAGAAAGAAGACAGGCTCCGGCCTGTCTTTTTTTTGGGGGCGGCGAACGTCGCGCTTTTGCTGACAAATGGCCGTTTTTGCCCAAAAACCGGCCCAAAGCGTCGATAGAGAGTAAACTACGCACAAATTTCTTTCGCAATTAGGCGATTCGAACATACTTGTGAGTGACGCCATGTCTGAAACCCCAACCTCCCCCATCACCCTTTTTTCCGATCTGAACCTCAGCGCGCCGTTGATCAAGGCCCTGAAGGAAGTCGGCTACGAGTCGCCGTCGCCTATCCAGGCCGCGACCATCCCGCTGCTGCTCGATAACCTGGACGTGCTGGGCCAGGCGCAGACCGGGACGGGGAAAACCGCCGCCTTCGCGCTGCCCATCCTGTCGCGCATCGATATCAAACAGACCACGCCGCAGGCGCTGGTGCTGGCCCCGACGCGCGAACTGGCGATCCAGGTCGCCGAGGCCTTCCAGACCTACGCCAGCCATATCCCCGGCTTCCACGTGCTGCCGATCTACGGCGGCCAAAGCTACGGCCCGCAGCTGTCGGCATTGCGCCGCGGCGTGCACGTCGTGGTCGGCACGCCGGGCCGCGTCATCGATCACCTGGACAAGGGTTCGCTCGACCTGTCCAAACTGAAAACGCTGGTGCTGGACGAAGCCGACGAAATGCTGCGCATGGGCTTTATCGACGACGTCGAACGCATCCTGCAGGAGACCCCGGACTCGCGCCAGACCGCGCTGTTCTCGGCGACCATGCCGTCGGCCATCCGCCGCATCGCCAACACCTATCTGCGCAGCCCGAAGGAAATCACGGTCGCCGCCAAGACCGGCACCGCCGAGAACATCCGCCAGCGCTACTGGCTGGTGTCGGGCATGCACAAGCTGGACGCGCTGACCCGCATCCTGGAAGCGGAGAACTTCGACGGCATGATCATCTTCTCGCGCACCAAGCTCGGTACCGAGGAACTGGCCAGCAAGCTGCAGGCGCGCGGCTTCTCGGCCGCCGCCATCAACGGCGACATCCAGCAGGCGCAGCGCGAGTGCACCATCCAGCAGCTCAAGGACGGCAAGATCGACATCCTGGTGGCGACCGACGTCGCCGCGCGCGGCCTGGACGTGGAGCGCATCAGCCACGTGGTCAACTACGACGTGCCGCACGATCCGGAAAGCTACACCCACCGTATCGGCCGCACCGGCCGCGCGGGCCGCAGCGGCGAGGCGATCCTGTTCATCACCCCGCGCGAAAAGAACCTGCTCAAATCGATCGAGCGCGCCACCCGCCAGCCGATCGGCATGCTGGAGCTGCCGACCATCCAGGCCGTCAACGACGTCCGTATCGCCAAGTTCAAGTCGCAGATCAGCGAGACGCTGGCCCAGGGCGAGCTGGAACAGTTCCAGTCGCTGATCGAGGACTTCGAGCGCGAACAGAACATCCCGGCGATCGAGATCGCCGCCGCGCTGGCCAAGATGGCGCGCGGCGACGTGCCGCTGCTGCTGGATAAAAAGCAGCAGGTGGCCGCGGCGACCTGGGACGAGCGCCCGGGCCGTCAAGTGGGCTTCGAACGCAACGACCGTGGCGACCGGGCCGACCGTTTCGAGCGCGGCGACCGCGCCGAACGCAGCGAGCGCTTCCCGAAAAAGGAACGCATCGTGCGCGCCGCCGATCCCGGCATGCAGACCTTCCGCATCGAAGTGGGCTACCAGCACGGCGTCAAGCCGGGCAACATCGTCGGCGCCATCGCCAACGAGGGCGGCATCGACTCCAAGAACATCGGCCGCATCGAGATCTACGACGACTACAGCGTGCTCGATATGCCGGACAGCCTGACCGCCGACGTGCTCGAACACCTGGCCGGCATCAAGGTGGGCGGCCAGCAGCTGCGCATCAGCCGCGATAACGGCGATGCCGCGCCGTCGGCGCCGTCGGCTGCACCTGCGGCCCGTCCGGTGCCGGCCCGCGCGCCGGCCGCCGCCAAGGCTGCGCCTTCGGCCGCTCCGGCCGCATCGCCGCTGGCCAAGGCCGCGCGCGTGGAGTCGACCGAGGTGGAAGCCGAAGCCGCGCCGAAGAAGAAAAAGGAAAAGCCGGGCAAGGTCACGCTGCCGATGAGCGCCTTCCGCATCGAGGTGGGTAGCAACCATGCGGCCACGCCGTCCAACATCGTCGGCGCCATCGCCAACGAGGCGGGGCTGGAGGCCAAGCATATCGGCCGCATCGAGATCTTCGACACCTACAGCATGCTGGAGCTGCCGGACGGGATGCCGCCGGATCTGTTCAAGCACCTGGGCAAAGTGTGGGTCGGCGGCGCGCAGCTGAAGATCAGCCACGCAGACCGCATGCCGCCGGAGTCCGGAAAATCGACGCCGCCTAAAAAGCCGGCGCCGGGCGCCAAGGACAAGTTCAAGAAAAAGTACTGATCGGGTACTGAGTACGCAAACGACAGGGCCGCAAGGCCCTGTTTTCATTTGGGCCGCCTGCACGCGCACGGTGCGCCCGGCCGCCGCCATGCACCACAAGCACGCCTGGCGCGAACCCCGGCGCCGCCGCTTTCATAGGAGAGCGGCGGCTGGCCCACTTATTGCATTGGATCAAGGGAACCGACAAATCGTTGAGTAAGGAGCACGGAATGACCGCATTGTTTCTACACTCCCGAGGCGCCGATGCTGCTGCGGAATGACCTGCTGCAGTACACGCATCCCGCGCCGCGCACCTTGCGGGTGCTGTGGATCGCGCCCGAGCAAAGCCACGCCTACGTGTTCGACGTGGCGGCGCGTTCGGCCGACGTCGAGCTGGTCGCGCTGCCGCTGCTGCAGGCCGACCTGCGCGCCGGCCGCGCGCGCGTGCTGGCGGCCGATCCCTACCTGATGGTGGTCAGCCAGGAGCTGCTGCCGCCCAAGCACCTGCAGCTGCGCGCCCGCGCGTGGCGGATCGTCGAAGCGCTGGTGGCGCAGGAGCCGGGCATCTACGAGGCGCGCCTGCGCGGCCAGCTGGTGGCGCAGGCCACCGTCGACCATGGCGTCTCCCATCCGACTATCTACCGCTACCTGCGCCGCTACTGGCAGCGCGGCCAGACACCCAACGCGCTGCTGCCCGACTACTGCAACTCCGGCGGTCGCGGCAAGGTACGCCAGGCCTCGGCCGGCGTCAAGCGCGGCCGCCCGCGCAAGAACGACGCCGGCGACGGTCCCGGCCTGAACGCCGACGAGGAGATCCGCCGCACCTTCCGCGTCGCCATCGCGCGCTACGCGGCGGGCCACGCCAAGTTCTCGCGGCTGGGCGCCTACCAGCAGATGCTGGCCGATTTCTTCAGCGGGCGCCGCGTCGATGCCGACAGCGGCCGCGTGCTGGCCGCGCAGGACGCCCCCGCTGCCGTGCTGCCGACCTTCGGCCAGTTCAACTACTGGCTCGACCACGACGACGACCGCCCGCCGGAAGTGGCACGCCGCAGCGCCGCCGCCACCGCGCGCGGATTGCCGCCACAGGGCCTGCAGCCGGCCGGCGCCGGTCCGCCATCCACACCGGCCCGGACACCAACGCCGGCATGGGGCCCGGCGCCGACGGTGGCTGGCAGCCTCCTTCCGACGGCCGTCCCGGCGCCTGCTTCCACCTGGACGTGGTGCGCGCCGAAGTGCAGCTGGTCTCGCGCGCCGACCGCCAGCAGACCATCGGCCGGCCGCTGGTCTACGTGGCGATCGACGCCTTCAGCCACATGGTGGCCGGGGTTTACATCGGCATGGGCGCCGCCAGCTGGCAGCACGCCATGCTGGCGCTGGCCCACTGCGGCGCCGACAAACAGCGCTACAGCCAGCAGTTCGGCCGCCGCATCGAGGCCGCGCAGTGGCCCAGCCGCCACCTGCCGGACACGCTGTCCACCCACGCCGCCCTGAGCGGCGGCGCCCAGCGCGACACCCTGCTCAACAACTTCAACCTGCGCTGCGTCGCCGCCAACGATGGCCCGGACGACTGGCGCGCGGTGCTGGCCAAGCGCTTCCAGCTGCTGGCGCCGGACGCCGCCGGCGCCCCGTGCCGGCTGGACGGCGTGCTCGATCTGGAGCAGTTCACCCGCATCGTCATCGACTGCGTCCTGTACCACAACAACAGCGCGCCGCTGCCGTACGCCGGCCACGCCACGCCGCGCGCACTGTGGGAATGGGGCGTGGCCCATCGCGGCGGCAGCCTGAAGACCTATCCCGAACAGCTGCTGCGCTGCAGCCTGATGCCGGCGGCGCAAGCCACCGTCACCGCCGACGGCATTGAACTGTCCGGCGTCGCCTACACCTGTGCGCGCGCCATCAACGAGCGCTGGTTCGAGCGTGCGCGCTCGCGCGGACAATGGCATGTGCGGGTGGCCTACGATCCGGCCGACATGGACATGATTTATTTGTTGGACCCCAACGCGCCGATGCAATTCCACGCCTGCCACATGGCCGACGGCGGCGGCGGCATGCAGCGCCACCTGGCCGCGGAGGAAATCGCCCTGCTGCCGCGTCCAGTTCCCGCCATCCCCGCAGCACCCCTACGTAGCACTACGCACGCCATCGCCAGTTTCGCCAACTGAAACGCCCACGGCGCTGTCCAGCGCCGTGCATACCACTTCTTCCCATTCCGGTGCGCGCCTCTCGCTGGTGCGGCGCGTCGCCTCCACATTCGCTTCGCCCGCGCCGGAGGGACAAATAAAGTCTGTCGCCGCCGGCGTCCTTTCGTGCCTCCGGCGCGGCGGACAAGGGCCGCGAAAGAACATTGTTTTATGCCGTTCCGCCTTGCGCCATAAGGATCGCTTCAACGGCGAAGCATGTTTATTTTGTCCCGCGCCGTGGCACGCCGATTGCTAGATAGGGGCTATGGAATCGCAAGTCACGAAAGGGCGTCGATGAATAGCAAAACAGTAAAATCGTTTAAATCGTTTAGTTCATTTACTCGAAGGGATTTCCTGTACCGCGCGGCAGCGGTCAGCGGCACCGGCCTGCTGCTCAACACCATGAACGCCTGGGGCATGGGCATGGATTCGACGGCGTCCGCGCCGCCGGCGCTGAGCGGCAGCGGCAAGGGCAAGAAGGTGCTGATACTGGGCGCCGGCCTGGCCGGCATGACCGCCGCCTACGAGCTGGGAAAGCTGGGCTATCACTGCCAGATCCTGGAAGCGCGCGCCTTCGCCGGCGGCCGCTGCCAGACAGCGCGCAAGGGCTTCAGCCTGACCGAGCTCGGAGGCGAAAAGCAGACCTGCGATTTCGACGACGGCCAGTACATCAACCACGGCCCATGGCGCATCCCGCTGCACCACCAGTCCACGCTGCACTACACGCGATTGTTCGAGGTGCCGCTGGAGGTCATGGTCAACGATAACGACCACGCCTTCGTCTACTCGGAAAACGCCGGTCCCTACGCCGGCAAGCGCATGCGCGTGGCCGAGATCAAGGCCGACATGCGCGGCCACGTCTCCGAGCTGCTGGCCAAGTCGGTCAAGAACAAGCAGCTGGACCAGGAACTGACCGCCGACGACCAGCGCCTGCTGCTGGACTACCTGGCGCACGAAGGCCAGCTGGCCGGCGCCGACCTGCAATACAAAGGCCGCAGCGGCCGTGGCTTCACCGTCAATCCCGGCGCCGGCCTGTCGCCGGGACCGGGCACGCCGTCCGATCCGCTGGGCTTCAAGGACCTGCTGGCGTCCAAGCTGGGCAACGTCTACAGCGCGGTGCAGGACTTCCCGATGCAGAACACCATGTTCCAGCCGGTCGGCGGCATGGACGCCATCGCCAAGGCGTTCGAAAAACGCGTCGGCAAGAACATCCGCTACCGCGCCGAGGTGCAGACCATCCGCCAGAACGACAAGGGCGTCACCGTCACCTACAAGGACACCGGCAGCGGCAAGGTCGCCAGCATCGGCGCCGACTACTGCCTGGTGGCGATGCCGCTGTCGGTGCTGCGCCAGATCGACACCGACTTCTCGGACAAGTTCAAGAAGGCCGTCGCCACGGTCGCCTACGCGCCGGTCGGCAAGATCGGCCTGCAGATGAAGCGCCGCTTCTGGGAGGAGGACGAGCACCTGTACGGCGGCCATATCCTCACCGACCTGAAAGGCATCAACACCATCTCGATGCCGTCCTACGGCTGGCAGAAGAAGAAGGGCGTGCTGCTCGGTTATTACCAGTACCAGACGGCCGCCATCGAGACCAGCGCGCTGTCGCCGAAGGAGCGCGCCGCGTTCGCGCTGGAGGCGGGACAGAAGATCTTCCCGCAGTACACCGAGAACTTCGAGACCGCGTTCTCGGTCGCCTGGCACCGCGTGCAGTACAACCTGGGCGGCTGGGCCGAATGGACCGAGAAGACCCGCGCCGCCGCCTACCCGATCCTGCTGGAGGGCGAGGGCCGCGTGCTGCTGGCCGGCGAGCACCTGAGCTACCTGACCGGCTGGCAGGCCGGCGCCATCGAATCTGCGTGGCAGCAGATCGCCAAGATCCATGAAAGGGCCAGCGCATGAAGGAAGCGTTGATCAAGGCGGCGATGGTGCTGGTCGCGCTGTTGGCGGCCGGCGCCAGCGCGCCGTCGCGCGCGCAGCAGATGGATGGCAAGGCGCTGTTCCTGAAAAACTGCGCGGCCTGCCACCAGGCCACCGGCAAGGGCATACCGGGCGCCTTCCCGGCGCTGGCGGGGAACAAGTTCGTGCAAGGGAAGGGCACCGACGTCGCCACGGTGCTGCTCAAGGGGCGCGGCGGCATGCCGGACTTCAGCGACAGCTTGAGCGACGCGGAAATCGCCACCGTGCTCAGTTTCGTGCGCAGCAGCTGGGGCAACCAGGGCGCGCCGCTCAGCGAGTCCGAAGTGCTGGCGCTGCGCGACACGCTGCAAGTCGACCATTTTAGCAACGGCCAGATGTCCAACAAACACTGAAGGAAGAACGCATGAAGAAATCGCTCGCCACCCTGTTGATCCCAGCCGCGCTGGCGTTGTTGCCCGCCGTCGCAGGCGCCGCGCCGAAAGCCGCCGCCGATATCGTCCGCCACAAGATCCCCGGCTCGGACTTCCCGATCGCGCTGGCCGTCACCGTGCCGGCCACCGCCACCATCCACTTCGTCAGCGGCCAGGTGCCCGCCATCGCCGACGCCAGCGCCGCGCCGGATTCGCTGGCCGCCTTCGGCGACACCAGGACCCAGTCCGAGTCGGTGCTCAAGAAAATCAAGGAAGTCCTGGAGGGCATGAAGCTCGACATGAGCGACGTGGTCAAGATGACCGTCTACCTGGTCGGCGATCCGGCCAAGGGCGGCAAGGCCGACACCAAGGGCTTCATGGAAGCCTACACCCAGCACTTCGGCGGCGCGCAGACCAAGCTGCCGGCGCGCGCCGTGGTGCAGGTGGCGGCCCTGAGCAATCCGGGCTGGCTGGTGGAAATCGAAGTCGTCGCCGCAAAAAAATAATTACGCAGCAGGTCTTACTTTCTTTTTCATTCAATGGGGATTCAATATGCATAAGGCCATACTCAAAACCGGCGTCGCCGCCGTGCTGTCCACCCTGGCGCTGGGCTCCGCCTACGCCGCCGCAGCGGGCGCCGACGACAACGCCGCCGCCACGCCGGCCGCCGACGCCACGGGCGAAGCACCGGTCAGCGCGGTGATCGTCACCGGCACGCGCTCGAGCGGCATCAAGGTGGAGAACAGCGCCTCGCCGATCCAGGTGCTGGACGCGGCCTCCCTGCAGCGCACCGGCCAGCCGGACCTGATCCAGGCGCTGGCGCAGAACCTGCCGTCGTTCACCGCGCAAGCCTTCGGCGGCGACACCGCCAACCTGACGCTGTCGGCCCGCCTGCGCGGCCTGAGTCCCAACAACACGCTGGTGCTGATCAACGGCAAACGCCGCCACGGCACCGCCAACCTGGCCGTGCTGGGCGGGCCATACCAGGGCGGTGCGGCCGCTGACCTGAACTACATCCCGGTCGCCGCGATCGACCACATCGAAGTGCTGCAGGACGGCGCGGCCGCCCAATACGGCTCCGACGCCATCGCCGGCGTGATCAACATCATCCTCAAGTCGAACAACCATGGCGGCACCGCCAGCGCCACCGGCGGCGGCTACTCCGACGGCGGCGGGCGCACCGGCGACGCGGCGGCCAACATCGGCGTCGAACCGTTCAAGGACGCCTATCTGAGCCTGACCGCCGAATCCAAGTACCACGGCTACAGCGACCGTGGCGGCATCGACCCGCGCGTGGTCAACCCGGCCAATATGGCGAAGTATCCGGAGATGTTCCAGCAGGCCGGCTACCCGCACGTCAACCACATCTCGGGCGACGCGCAATACCACCTGAACGTATTGGCGGCCAACTTCGGCTACGACTTCGCGCCGGACAGCCAGCTGTACGCCATCGCCACCTGGGGCCACAAGGAAGCGCGCGCCTACGAGAACTATCGTTTGCCGAGCCGCCTGCCGAAGGTCTATCCGACCGGCTTCTCGCCGAAGGAAACCATGAAGCAGGACGACTACGCGCTCACCGCAGGCGTCAAAGGCGTGGTGGCCGGCTGGAACATGGACCTGAGCTCCACCTACGGCAAGGACACCAGCAAGATCGGCGTGGCCGATTCGGGCAACGTCTCGCTGTTCAACGACACCGGCAGCACGCCGACCGTGTTCCACGCCGGCGCCTTCATCGCCAGCCAGCTGACCACCAGCCTGGAGGCGAGCCGCGAGTTCGCGATCGGCTGGGCCAAGCCGCTGAACGTGGCGGCGGGTCTTGAGCACCGCATCGACAAGTACGAGATCGAAGCGGGCGACGCCGCCTCGCGCTACAAGGAAGGCTCGCAGTCGTATCCCGGCTTCTCGCTGACCGACGCCGGCAGCCACCGCCGCACCAACGAGGCGGCCTACATCGACCTGGCCGGCAATCCGGTCACCGACCTGACGCTGGACCTGGCCGGCCGCTACGAGCACTTCAGCGACTTCGGCAACGCCAAGGTCGGCAAGTTCACCGCGCGCTACGACATCTCGCCGATGGTGGGCGTGCGCGGCACCTTCAGCAACGGCTTCCGCGCGCCGACCTTGGCCGAGGAATACTACTCGGCCACCAACGTCGGCCCGACCACCGCCTTCGTGCAGCTGGCGCCGAATTCGGCCGGCGCCAAGCTGGTGGGCGTGGACGGCCTGAAGCCTGAGCGCTCGACCAACTTCAGCCTGGGCCTGGTGTTCAATCCGACCGCCAACCTGGCCATCACGCTGGACGCCTACCAGATCAAGATCCGCGACCGCATCGTCGGTTCCGGTGCGCTGTACGGCTCGGGCGGATCGGACAACTCGCCGGCGGTGGTGGCGGCGATCCTGGCCAACGGCAATGTGCTCGACAACACCGTCAGCCAGACCGGCATCAACATCTTTTCCAACGCGGTCGACACGCGCAGCCGCGGGCTGGAGTTCGTCGCCACGCTGAACGAGAGCTACGGCACGGCGGGCAAGGTCGACTGGTCGGTGGCGGCCAACTACAACAAGGTCGAAGTCACCAAGATCAACCAGGCGCCGGCCCAGCTGCTGCCGCAGACGCTGTTGGACAAGACCGCGATCTCGGACCTGGAGACCGCGTCGCCGAAGGTCCGCATCAACCTGGGTGCGCTGTGGAAGATCGGCGCCTGGACCATCAACCTGCGTGAAGCGATCTACGGCAAATCGTCGGAGTACGGCAGCGAGGACGGCTCGGTGTACCACCTGACCGAAATCTCGGCCAAGGCGATCACCGACCTGGAGGTCGGCTACAAGATCAATTCCGCGTGGTCGGTGGCGGTGGGCGCCAACAACCTGTTCAACAAGTATCCGAACGGCGTGAATCCGGCGCTGCTGGCCGACCAGCGCGCGGCCGGCGACAACGCCGCGGTCAACATCCTGCCATCGTTCTCGCCGTTCGGCATCAACGGCGGCTACTACTACGCCCGCGCCAACTACAAGTTCTAAATCCGTCGGTCAACTTTGGGGTCAAGTCTGACATTCGGACACGAGCTCCACCGTAGCGGCCTGCTACGGTGGAGCTCGTGTCCGATTGCCAGACTTGACCCCAATTTGCGTGTAGCATGACGGCATCGTCTTTTGGAGTACACGCATGTCCAACCCTATGACTTTGCAGGAATATATGGCGCTGGGCGGGCCGGCGCCTACGCTGCATGTCGCCTATGGCGCCGCGCCGTCGCAGTTCGCGGAATTGTTTGTGCCGGCCGGCGACGGGCCGTTTCCGGTCGCGCTGGTCGTTCATGGCGGCTGCTGGTGCAAGGAATACGCCGGCATCTCGCAGATGCGCAATATCGCCGGCGATCTGCAAGGGCAGGGCGTCGCGGTGTGGAATATCGAGTATCGCCGCTTCGATGAGGAGGGCGGCGGTTATCCCGGCATGTATCTGGACGTCGCCACGGCGGTCGACCTTCTGCGCTCGCTGGCGACGGAATGGCGGCTCGATCTGTCGCGCCTGGTGCTGGTCGGGCATTCGGCCGGCGGCCATCTGGCGCAGTGGGCGGCCTCGCGCGCGCGGCTGCCGCGCAGTAGTCCGCTGTATGCGGATGATCCGCTGCCCGTGTCCACCGTCATCAGCCTGGGCGGCCTGGCCGACCTGCGCAACGAGGAACAACTGATCAAGACCAGCTGCGAGCGCGATATCGTGCAGCTGGCCGGCAGCCCCAGCGCCGGGCGGCCGGATATTTTCTCGGACACCTCGCCCGTCGAGCTGCTGCCGTCGGGCGTACGCACGGTGCTGATCCACGGCGAGTTCGATACCATCTCGCCGCTGCGCGCCGGCCAGGATTACGCGCGCCGCGCCCAGGCCGCCGGCGACCAGGCCGAGGTCATCGTGCTGCCGGGCGGCAGCCATTTCGACGAGGTGGCCGCCACCTCGCCGTCGTGGACCATCGTCTCGACGCAGATCCGCAAGGCGCTGGGCTTGTAGGGCCGCCGGCCGCCGCACCGCACCTCCCACCGCACGGCTCACGGCAGGCGGCGCGTCACGCGCGCGGCACCTCGTGCCGCAGGCGGAATTGCACGCCGTAGCCCTCGCCGCACGGCCGCCCGCGCCGCCCGCCGGTCCGGCGGCGGCCAGTGTATGCTGTCGCCATGGATTCCCTGATCGCCGCGTCCGCGCGCGCGCTCGCCGCCGGCGACGCGCTCGGCGCCCTCAAACACGTCGCCCTGCGCGACGATCCGCCGGCGCTGGCCCTGCGCGGCATCGCCATGGCCCAGCTGGGCGAGCATGTACGCGCCCGCGAACTGCTGCGGCGCGCCGCGCGCGGCTTCGGCTCGCATGAGGAGGTGTCGCGCGCCCGCTGCGTGGTGGCCGAGGCCGAGGTGGCGCTGGCGGTGCGCGATTTCGCCGGCTCGCCGCGCGCGCTGACGGCGGCGCAGGCCGTGCTGTCCGCGCACGCCGACCACGCCAACGCCCTGCATGCGCGCCTGATCGCGGTACGCCGCCTGTTGCTGCTGGGTCGCCTGGCCGACGCCGGCGCCACGCTGGCGCGGCTCGACGGCCTGGCCCAGCCGCCGGCGCTGGGGCGGTGGCCGAACTGGCGTCGGCGGAACTGTCGCTGCGCTCCCGCGCGTGGCGCCGGCGAAGGCGGCGCTGGCCCGCGCCCAGGCCGCCGCCGAACGCGCCGGGCATCCCGGCGCTGCTGGCCGAAGCGGCCGAGGCCCGCGCCGCGCTGGAGCGGCCCGCCGCGCCGCCTGGCCGCCGGCGCCGAGCAGCTGCTGCGCCTCGCCGAAGTGGCCGCGCTGCTGGCCTCCGGCGCGCTGGTGGTCGACGCCTGCCGCCGTGGCCTGGCCAGCGGCGACGCCTGGCAGCCGTTGGCGCGCCGTCCGGTGCTGTTCGCGCTGGCGCGCGCGCTGGCCGAGGCCTGGCCGGACGACGTCCCGCGCGAGGCGCTGATCGCCGCCGCCTTCAACACCCGCGATCCGGACGAGACGCACCGCGCCCGCCTGCGGGTCGAGATCGGCCGCCTGCGCGCGCTGACCAGAGCGCAGGCGGGCGTCGAGGCGACTCCGCGCGGCTTCGTGCTGCGGCCCCTGGGCGCGGGCGGCGTGGCGCTGCTGGCGCCGCCCGTCGACGGCGAACAGGGCGCGCTGGTGGCGCTGCTTTCGGACGGCGCGGCGTGGTCGACCTCCGCGCTGGCCTTGGCGCTGGGCGCCAGCCCGCGCACCGTGCAGCGCGCGCTGGCCGAGCTGGAGGAGGCCGGCCGCGCGCGCCCGATCGGCCAGGCGCGCACGCGTCGCTGGCTGGCGCCGCCGCTGGCCGGATACACGACAATCTTGTTACTCCCTTCGGCGCTGCCGTTGGCATAAAGTGCTCTTGCGGCGCCGCTCCCGGCGCATCAACCTTCAGGAGGCAGCAATGAACGCGAACACCAGCACAACCAAGCTCCAGCCCAAAGCCCGCGCGGCCGACATCGTGCGCGAATACGGTCCCTTCGACGGCGCCGGCCAGGTCCACGGCGTCACCCACGACGGCCAGCGCGTCTGGGCCGCCACCGGCGCGCATTTGATCGCCTTCGATCCGGCCAGCGGCGCCACCACCCGCACGCTGGACATCGCCGCCGACGCCGGCACCGCCTTCGACGGCACCCACCTGTACCAGATCGCCGAACGGCGCATCGACAAGATCGACCCGGCCAGCGGCAAGGTGCTGGCCTCGATCCCGGCGCCCGGCGACGGCTACGATTCCGGCCTGGCCTGGGCCGAGGGCAGCCTGTGGGTGGGCCAGTACCGCGACCGCAAGATCCACCAGGTCGACCCGGCCACCGGGGCCGTCATCCGCAGCATCGATTCGAACCGCTTCGTCACCGGCGTGACCTGGGTCGACGGCCAGCTGTGGCACGGCACGTGGGAAGGGGAGGAGAGCGACATCCGCCGCATCGACCCGCGCAGCGGCGAGGTGCTGGAGCGGCTGGAGATGCCGGCCGGCGCCGGCGTCAGCGGACTGGAATCGGACGGCGCCGACCTGTTTTACTGCGGTGGCGGCGGCAGCGGCAAGGTGCGCGCCGTGCGCCGGCCGAAGCAGGCGGCCTAATACTGGTCGTATTTGCGGGCGTCGCCGCGCACCAGGTCGGCCGGATACTTGGCGGCGTTGAGCGCCATCTTCTCCAGCGCGGCGGCGTGCAGGTCGACGCCGCACTGGTCGGCCAACTGCACCAGGTAGAGCAGCACGTCGGCCAGCTCGTGGCGGATGCCGGTGCGGCGGGCGTCGTCCAGCTCCGCGTCGGCGCCGGTTTGCAGCCACTGGAAATGCTCGGCCAGTTCGGCCGCCTCCACCGTCAGCGCCATGGCCAGGTTCTTCGGCGTGTGGAACTGCCGCCAATCGCGTTCGGCGGCGAAGCGGCGGGTCAGTTCGCGCAGCGCGAGCAGGCTGTCGGTGGCGGAGGGGGCGGCGGGAGCGGTCATGGCGGGCGCGGGGCATGGGAAGTCGGAGCCCGCCATGATACCATCGCCGCTTTGCGCCGCCGCCGCCGCGCGCCCACTTACCCGATCACCTCATGCAGAATATTTTCGGCGCCATCGGGCGCTGGTACGACCGCCGCACGGCGCGCTTCAATCATCCCGCCACCTTGCGCCGCGCCGCCTGGCTGGTGCCGCTGGCCTTCGGCCTGCTGTCGCTGCTGCTCGGCCAGGACGACAACTGGGACCTGCGCAACTACCACCTGTACAACGCCTACGCGCTGCTCAACGGCCGCATCGGCTTCGACCTGTCGCCTGGGCAGTGGCAGAGCTACTTCAATCCCACGCTGGACCTGCTGTACTACGGCTTGAACCGCGCGCTGCCGCCGCCGGTGGCCGGCTTCGTCATGGGCGTGCTGCACGGCCTGAACTTCGTGCTGGTGCTGGCCATCGCGCGCCTGCTGCTGCCGGCGCCGGACGCCGCCGACCGCTATCGCCTGCCGCTGCTGCTGGCGCTGGCCGGCACGCTGGGCGCCGGCTTCCTGTCCGAACTGGGCAACTCGATGGGCGACAATATGAGCGCGCTGTGCGTGCTGGCGTCGCTGTACCTGGTGCTGCGCCACTGGCCGCGCTGGCGCGCCTTGGACCGCCGCGCGGCGGCCTGGCTGGCCTTGTCCGGGCTGGTCATGGGCGTGGGCGCTGGCCTGAAACTGACCAACGCCACCTTCGCGCTGGCGCTGTGCGCGGCGCTGCTGACCGTCGGCGGCGGCTGGTGGCAGCGCCTGCGTCTGTCGCTGGTGTTCGGCGTGGCGGTGCTGGCCGGCCTGGCCGCCGCCGCCGGCCACTGGTTCCTGCGCATGTGGCTCATGTTCGGCAATCCGCTGTTCCCGCAGATGAACGATGTGTTCCGCAGCCCGCTGGCGCAGCCGGTCGGCGTGGCCGACACCGCGCACCTGCCGCACAACCTGGCCGAGGCGCTGCTGTGGCCTTTCATCTTCACGCTCGACGGCCACCGTGTGTCCGAGCTGGTGATGCGCCAGATGATTTGGCCCGTGGTGTATGTACTGTTCATCGCGCTGGCCGCGCGCCTGCTGGCCGGCCGGCTGCGCGGCGCCGTCGCCGTCACTGCCGCCGGCGACGCGGCGGCGACGGCTGGCCGCGAACGTTTGCTGCTGGTGTTTTTCGCGCTGGGCTACCTGGGCTGGCTCAAGCTGTTCGGCATCTACCGCTACCTGGTGCCGCTGGAGCTGCTCGCGCCGCTGACGGTCTGGCTGCTGCTGCAGCGGCTGTGCAAGCCGCGACTGGCGCGCCGCGCCGGCGCCTGGGCGCTGACGCTGTGCGCCATCGTGGTGTTCCCGTTCTCCGCCTGGAGCCACAGCGGCTGGACCGCGGCCGGCTTCACCGCCGACGATCCCGGCCTGGACGATCCGTCCTCCAGCCTGGTCTACACGGCGCACGGCGATCCGCCGATGGGCTGGATGGCCACCCTGCTGCCGCCGCAGGTGCCGGTGGTGGCGCTGGCCGGCGGCTTCCCGGAATCGCCGGCCTACCTGGAGCGCATCCGCGCGCTGGCGGCCAGCCGCCACGGCACCCATTACGTGATGCTGATCGCCGCCGCCAACCACGAGGAGCTGACGCTGGCGAAAAAGAACCAGCTGACTTCCTGGCTGGGCCAGACCGGCAGCGAGGCCGCCTGCGCGCGGTTGGAGCGGATGATGGCCAAGGTCCGCTTCCACGTCGGCGTCGAGCCGCTGGCGGCGCCGGACGGGCCGCGCTGCCGCCTGGCGCTGCTGCCGCAGTACCGCGTGGACCTGGCCGCGCGCAACCTGGAGCTGCAGCGCAAGGCGGCCGAGGACCTGCAACGCTACGGCCTGCGGCTGCGGCCGGACAGCTGCCGCGTCCACCGCGCGGCGATCGGCACCGAGCCCTATCCCTACCAGTTGTGCGAGGTCGACAAGTAATACAGCAAACGGCGCCCGGGGCGCCGTTTGTGCGTCCCGGCCCCCGTTTTCTGCCGTTCGTCGCACGGCGCGGGCGCGGCCCGGGCGGCGGCGCTACAGTGTCGATACGATAACTTCAGGGACGATTCCATCATGCGCAACGCCATCTCCATCGCCGTCATCTCCGCCCTCGCCACCATCGCAGGCTGCGCCGTCATCGTCGTGCCGGACGACGGCGGCGGCAACGGCGGCGTGCACTACAGCTCCGCCTTCGGCAGCTCGGCGGTGCAGGGCAACGGCCAGCAAACCACCGAACGCCGCGACGCCGCCGCCAGCGACGGCATCGACATCAACGGCCCGATGCAGGTCGAGGTGCGGGTCGGCGAGGCCGCCTCGCTGCAGGTCGAAGGCGACAGCAACCTGCTGCCGATGCTGCGCACCGACGCCACCGGCGGCATGCTGCGCATCTGGATCGACGGCAGCATCCGCAGCGCCAACCCGCTGCGCGTGATCTACACCACGCCGCAGCTGCGCCAGGTCAACGCCAACGGCTCCGGGCGCCTGTCGGTCAGCGGCTTGAACGGCGCGCCGTTCAACCTGAGCCAGAACGGCTCGCGCCAGGTGCAGCTGTCGGGCAATGTCAGCCGCCTCGATGTGCGCGTCAACGGCTCGGGCGCCGTCGACGCCGCCGGCCTGCAAAGCGGCTCCACCGTCGCCAGCGTGAACGGCTCCGGGCGCCTGGACCTGGGCCGCCTGAGCGGCGACACGCTGAACCTGGAGGTCCGGGGCTCGGGCGGCGCCAGCGCCACCGGCAACGTGCGCGGCATGAACGTGCGCGTGTACGGCTCGGGCAGCGCCGACCTGGCCGGCCTGAGCGGCCAGAGTGCGGAGCTGGTGTCCTACGGCTCCGGCAGCATCTCGGCCGGCGTCAGCCAGTCGCTGGTGGCCGACGCCTCCGGCTCCGGCCACGTCACCGTGTACGGCAATCCTTCCCAGCGCAGCATCAGCGGCAAGCACGTCAGCGTGATGCAGTAAGCGGCCCGGCCGCGCGGCGGCGGAACGGGACAGACGCCACGCGTGGTGCCCCGCCGCTCAGCGCACCTTGAAGAAGGACATGGAACTCTGCAGCTGCCCAGCCTGGCCGCTCATCTCCTCGGCGGTGGCGGCCAGTTCCTCGGAGCTGGAGGCGTTCATCTGCGTGGTCTGGCTCAACTGGCTCATGGCCGAGTTGATCTGGCTCGCGCCCGTGGTCTGCTCCTCCGACGCCGCCGTGATCTCCTGCACCAGGCTGGAGGTGCGGCGGATGTTGGGCAGCATGGTGTCGAGCAGGGCGCCGGCCTTCTCGGCCAGGTTGACGCTGCCGCTGGCGACCTGCTCGATCTCCTGCGCCGCCACCTGGCTGCGCTCGGCCAGCTTGCGCACCTCGGCCGCCACCACCGCGAAGCCCTTGCCGTGGTCGCCCGCGCGCGCCGCCTCGATGGCCGCGTTCAGCGCCAGCAGGTTGGTCTGGTAGGCGATGTCGTCGATGATGCCGATCTTCTTGGCGATCTCGCGCATCGCCACCACCGTCGAGCGCACCGCCTCGCCGCCTTCGCCGGCCTCCTGCGCGGCCTTGCCGGCCATGCCGTCGGTGACCTTGGCGTTCTCGGTGTTCTGCGCGATCGAGGCCGACATCTGCTCGATGGCGGCGCTCGATTCCTCGGCGGCCGCGGCCTGCTCGCTGGCGCCCTGCGACAGCGATTGCGCGGTGGCGCTCACTTCCTCCGAGGCGCTGGCCAGCGCCTCGGCGCCGTTGTTGACCTCGGTCACCACGCGCGACAGGTTGCCGACCATGGTGTGCATCGCCGCCAGCAGGCTGGTGCTGTCGCCCGGCTTGAGGCGCACCTGCATCGTCAGGTCGCCGGCGGCCACGCGGTTGACCACCTCGGCCGCATAGTCGGGCTCGCCGCCCAGCTGGCGCAGCAGCGCGCGCGTGATGAGGGCGCCGATCAGCGCCACCGCCACCAGCGTGCAGGCGGCGATGATGATCGAGGTGTGCATCGCCGCCGCCTTCATCGCCACCGCGTCGTCCGCGCCCTTCTGCCCCAGCGCGATGTTGTAGTCGAAGTGGTTGTCGATGGCGGTCTGCATCACCTGGATTTCGGGCCGCGCCTGTTCCAGCAGCACGCGCGCCTTGTCGTTGTGGTTGGCGCGCGATTCGGCCAGCACCGCCTCGATCATCGGCTGCACCTTGGCCCATGAGTCGTGCTCGCGCGCCAGGATGGCCTTGTCCTTGTCGTCGCTCACCAGCGCCTCGTATTTCTTGAGGTTGTCGTCGACGCCCTTGCGCATCTCGGCGATCTGGCCGTCGATCTCCGCCATCTTCTTGTCGTCGGTGTTGAGCACGTGCTGGTTGACGCGGATACGCATGCGCAGGAAGCTGTCGCGCACCCGGTCCAGCGTGACCAGGCTCGGCACCGTGTTGACGGTCGAGTAGCTGGCCGATTCATACACCCGGTCCATCTGATACTGGCTCAGGCCGGCCAGCAAGGCGATGCCGGCCAGCGCGGCGCCGGCCAGCGCGATCATTTTCTGTACCACGGTCAGTTTCATCGTTCACTCCCCAGTTGTACGTGGCTTACACGGCAGCCACCGCCGTTTTCCCCTGCAATCGGTCGATCAGTTCGGCCAGCGGCGCCGGCCGCGCGTACAGGTAGCCCTGCATGCAGTCGCAGCCGTGGGCCACCAGGAAATCGGCCTGCGCCCGCGTCTCCACGCCCTCGGCCACCACCCGCAGGCCCAGGTGGCCGGCCATCGCCAGGATGGACTGCACCAGCGCGCGGCTGTTGGCGTCGTCCGGCGTGTCCATGATGAAGCTGCGGTCGATCTTCAGCTCGTACAGCGGCATCTTCTTCAGGTAGGCCAGGCTGGAATAGCCGGTGCCGAAATCGTCGATCGAGAAGCGCAGCCCCAGCGCCGCCAGTTCGTGCATGCGGGCGATGGTCTGCTCCATCTTGTCGATCAACAGGCCCTCGGTCACCTCCAGCACCAGCAGCGCGGCCGGGGCGCCGGTGTCGGCCAGCGCGCGCCGCACCACGTCGACGAAATCGGCCTGGCGGAACTGGGTCGGGCTGACGTTGACCGACAGCGGCACGGCCAGCCCGGCGCGCGCCAGCTCCAGCACCGCCGCGCAGGCCTGGCGCAGCGCCCACGCGCCCAGCTCGACGATCAGCCCCGACTCCTCGGCCACCGGGATGAACACCTGCGGCGGCACCATCTCGCCGCCGGCCAGCGGCCAGCGCATCAGCAGCTCGCCGCCGACCACGCGGCCGTCGCGGTCGACCTGGGCCTGCACGTGCATCCGCAGCGCGCCGGCCGCCAGCGCGGCGGCCAGGTCGCGCTCCATCGACAGGCGGCGCTCGAGCTCGGCCTGCATCGCGGTCTCGTAGAAGGCGATGCCGTTGCGGCCCTCGGCCTTGGCGCGGTACATCGCGGTGTCGGCCTCGCGCAGCAGGTCCTGCGCGCTCTGGCCGCCGCGCGGCAGCATGGTCACGCCGATGCTGGCGGTGGAGTTGTAGGTCTGGCCGCCGATCTCGAAGTCCCGGCCGATGGCGGTGCGGATCTTCTCGGCCACCACCGACGCGGCGTGCGTGGCGGCGTGCAGCTCGTGCGCCAGGTGGCCCAGCAGCACCACGAACTCGTCGCCGCCGATGCGCGCCACCGTGTCGGCCTTGCGCATCAGCTGCGACAGGCGCTCGGCGGCGTTGCGCAGCAGGGCGTCGCCGATGGCGTGGCCGCGCGCGTCGTTGATGGTCTTGAAGCGGTCCAGGTCGATGAACATGACGGCGCTGTAGGTGGCGCCGCGCTCGGAGCTGGCCAGCAGCTTGTCGATGCGGTCCATCAGCAGGCGGCGGTTGGGCAGGCCGGTGAGCACGTCGAAGAAGGCCAGCCGGTGGATGTCGTCCTGCGATTTCTTGCGCTCGGTGATGTCGCGCTCGACCGCCACCCAGTGCGTGTTGACGCCGCCCTCGTCGGCGAACGGCACCAGCTCGGTCTCCACCCAGTAGGGCTCGCCGGCCTTGGTGTAGTTCAGCAGCTCGGCGCGCACCGCCTCGCTGCGCGCCATGGCCCGTTCGATGTGCTCCAGCACGGCCGCCTCGGTGTCGGGCCCCTGCAGCAGGCGCAGGCCGCGCCCCAGCACCTCGCCGCGCCGGTAGCCGGTGCGGCGCTCGAAGGCGTCGTTGACGAAGATGATGCGCTGGCCGGAGGCGCCGTCCGGGTCGACCTCGGCGATCAGCACCATGTCGTTCAGGCGCGACACGGCGGCCGAGGTCAGGCGCAGCTCGGCGTTGAGCGCCGACAGTTCCTGCTGGTGGTGCTGCAGCTCGCCGAAGGAGCGCGCCAGATGCTGCAGCAGCACCGCGCACGACAGCGTCAGCACCGCCGTCATGAACAGGAAGTTGAAGGTGATGATGGCCGACTTGAGCAGGCCGTAGTCCGGCACGCCGGCCAGCTGCAGCTGGGCGTTCTGGTCGAAGCCGACCACCAGCACCGCCAGCCCGGCGATGCCCAGCGTCCACAGCGCCGGGCGCAGGCCCAGCAGCAGCGCCGCCAGCACCGGCACGGCCATCAGGTAGATCTGGCTGACCGGTCCGACCTTGAGCAGCAGGCCGATGCCGACCAGGAAGGCGATGCAGAGGAAGTTGACCACCCGCAGCGTGTACGGCAGGCGGCGCCAGCGCCAGATCACCGCCAGCCAGACCAGCGCGACGATGTCGATGACGACGATGGACCAGATGCCCTCGCTGGCGGCCAGCAGCACGCTGGGCACGGCCGTGGCCGCGCCCAGGACGAACACGACCAGCAGCAGCTTCGCAAAGATTTGCGCGCGCCAGTGCGCGATGTCGTTCGGCACAGCCACCGTGTCGGCCTCCGGGGTGCGTTGCGGTTCTTGTGTGTTTGATAGTAACCGCAATCGCCCGGCGTGTCAGCAGGGCAAGTTAGTCCCCGGCGGTGAAACTGCCGATGCCGGCGATGGACTTGTTGACGGTCTTGGGATGGCCGAAGTATTCCAGCTCGCCCATGCCCTTGGCGACCGCGTTGAGCAGATCGGTGGCGTGCACGCTGACATGGCCCACGCCCTCGAAGTTGACGTCGACCCGCTCGGCCACCAGCGCCTTGGCGTCGATCTCGCCGACACCCTTGGCGTTGACGCGCAGGTATTTGACCTTGCCGTTGGCCACCACGTGGCCGGCGCCCAGGTAGCCGATGTCGAGGCGCTCGCCGCTGACCTTGTTGAGGATGGTCTCGCCCGCGCCCTCGACCTTGACCCGGCTCAGCGAGGGAACGGTGATGGTGATGCGCGCCTCCTCGCCCTTGCCGGACTTGAAGCTCTTGTCCGGCATGGTGATGGACAGCTCGTTGGCCACCACCTCGGTCTTGAGCGTGGAGACGAACCGCTCGCCGCCGCTGATCACCACCGACTGCGTCTTGCCCACCTCCACCGTCATGGCGAAGGCGCCCTTGGCGTTGATGGCGACGAAGGACGGCAGCTGGCGGGTCGATTCGGCGGCCGCGGCGGCGGCGCTCACGGCAAACAGGGCGGGGATCAGGACGGCGGCAACGGTACGGCGCATGGTAATTCCTCGGTGATTGTCAATTTGAACAAAGTGAATTTTACTTAAGCTGGCCGCCGCTGCCGACAAGTTTGCGATAAACGGTAGAAATCCCGGCATGTGTTGCATTATGGATACGTTCAATGGTGGAGGGCGGCACGCCATTGAAGGGAAAATGAAAGAAATCAGGCGTATGATCGGGAAAATTCCGGCGGACCCGTTCCGACCCGATTCACACAACAGCGAGACATCCATGACCTCCTCTTCCTCCCCCGCCCGGCAGTCGCATTTCAGCACGGTGTTCCGCGTCGTCAGCGGCAACTTCATGGAAATGTTCGACTTCTTCCTGTTCGGTTTTTACGCCAACGCCATCGCCAAGGCCTTCTTCCCCAGCGGCGATGAAGTCGCTTCGCTGATGATGACCTTCATGACCTTCGGCGCCGGCTTCCTGATGCGACCGCTGGGCGCCATCATCCTGGGTTCCTACGTCGACCGCGTCGGCCGCCGCCAGGGCCTGATCGTCACCCTGGCGCTGATGGCGCTGGGCACCCTGCTGATCGCCTGCGTGCCGGGCTTCGCCACCATCGGCTACCTGGCGCCGGCGCTGGTGCTGATCGGCCGCCTGCTGCAGGGCTTCTCGGCCGGTGTCGAGCTGGGCGGGGTGTCGGTCTACCTGTCGGAGATGGCCACGCCGGGCCGCAAGGGCTTCTATGTGAGCTGGCAGTCGGCCAGCCAGCAGGTGGCGGTGGTGGCCGCCGCCGCGCTGGGCTACGCGCTCAACCAGTGGCTCACGCCGGCCGAGGTGGGCGAGTGGGGCTGGCGCATCCCGTTCTTCGTCGGCTGCCTGATCGTGCCGGTGCTGTTCGTGATCCGCCGCTCGCTGCAGGAGACCGAGGAGTTCAAGGCGCGCAAGCACCGTCCCGAGTTGAAGGAAATCTTCCGCTCCATGCTCAACAACTGGGCGCTGGTGATCGCCGGCATGATGCTGGTGGCCATGACCACCGTGTCGTTCTACCTGATCACCGTCTACACGCCGACCTTCGGCAAGAACGTGCTGCACCTGTCCACCACCGACGCGTTGATGGTGACCTTGTTTGTCGGCCTGTCGAACTTCTGCTGGCTGCCGGTGATGGGTTCCTTGTCGGACCGCGTCGGCCGCCGTCCGCTGCTGATCTGCTTCACCGTGCTGGCGATCTGCACCGCGTATCCGGCGCTGCACTGGCTGGTGCAGGCGCCGAGCTTCGGCCGCATGCTGGGCGTGGAGCTGTGGCTGTCCTTCCTGTACGCCAGCTACAACGGCGCGATGGTGGTGGCGCTGACCGAGGTGATGCCGGTCGAGGTGCGTACGGTGGGCTTCTCGCTGGCCTACAGCCTGGCGACGGCGGTGTTCGGCGGCTTCACGCCGGCCATCGCGACCGGCCTGATCGAATACACCGGCGACAAGAGCGCGCCGGGCTGGTGGATGACCTTCGCCGCCGTGTGCGGCCTGTGCGCCACGCTGTTGCTGTACCGCCGCCAGGAGCGGCAGCAGCGGCACGCGGCCGGCGCGGCGGTCGCGGAATAAGCATCGGTGTCTGGGCAAAATCTTGCCAGTAATTTATGATGAGGCCCTTACCAACGGCAAACACGTAGGATCAAATGAGCGATGCTGACCAAGCAGTCCTGGCCGAGGCCCGCGCCAGCAACGGCCATCCGGTTTTTTTTCTGGGCTGCTTTGAGCGGCGGGTGACGTTCTACTCGCAGCAGGTCCGCGCCTTCAATCTGGCGCACGCGCTGATCAGTGCCAAGGCGGTTCGCGATCACGGCCACATGGCGATTGTTGGCGGTGGTATTGCCGGGGCAACGCTGGCGGCGGCGATGGCGCAGGCTTTGCCTGGCTTGAAAATCACCATCTTCGAGCAGGGAGACAGTCTCTTTTACCTGCAGCGCGGAGGGCGGGACCGCTTTGTGCATCCGCATATTTTCGACTGGCCCGATGCCAGCGCTGACAATCCCCAGGCCGGCCTGCCGTTGATGGATTGGCATGCCGCACCGTCGGATCAGGTGGTCCAGCGGATGGCGAGTCAGTTCGCGGCCATCAAACAGCAGGGCAGTATCGTCGAGCGCCTCGAGACTTGCGTGGAGGGCGTCGAATCGAACCAGCTGTCGGCGCGCCTGAAGGTCGGCGGTGCGACGGAACCGCAATGGTATGACGCGGTCGTGCTGGCGATCGGCTTCGGCCGCGAACATCATGTCGCGCCGCAGTCCAATCCATCCTACTGGTCGCCGTCGGCATTGCCGACACCGTTGCTCGGGGCCAGCCAGACCAATAAGATCTTCATCTCCGGCAATGGTGACGGCGGCCTGACCGATTTCGTGCTGGCTGGCTTCAGAGGCAATACGCATCAGGACATTATCCGCATTGTCGAGCAGGACTCGCTGGACGAGGTGAAGCAGGTATTGCTGGATATCGAGGCCAGGGCCTGGTGCGATCCTTTGTTCGATGTGTACGGCGCGTACTGGGCGGAGCTCAAGGAGGTCTTGCCCAGCAGCTTGCTGCAGAATTTTAACGATGGCTTGCGATCGAATGCGGAAATCGTTTTTCATACGCGCGAAGAGCGGCTGTTCAAGCGCGAAACAGCGATCCTGAACCGCTTCCTGGCTTTTCTGATCATCTATGCGGACCAAAAATTCGAACATCACCATATCACGGTGGTGACGAACTGCGCATTGCTATCCAGCCCCGACGAAGCCAACGTCGTGCAACTAGCCGGCGAAAAAAAATACGTCGCGGCGATGCGGCTGTTGCGCTTCGGCCCCAATGGCAAAGACAATCTCAACCCGTTTGCCGAGTGGGCAGAACTGTATACCGCAGCGCATATGCACTCGCACAAGCACCGGCCGGCCACGCCCGGGTTGACCGCTGGCGCACGCCTGCGATGGCCCGACGTTCCGGCCATCGATGCCGCGCCGGCGGTTGCGCCGCCAGCGGACGCCGGCGCCCCAGCCGGGACCGCGCCTGCGGCCGGCCCCTCGGTGCGCATCAATTGCGTGGGCGATGTTGCGGCTGGCGCCAGCGTCAGTCAGCAGTATTTCGGCAAGTAGCTCATAGCCGCTGATAGCGGTCTTCGTGCCGCTTGAGCTTGTCCAAGAAATCTTTCGACCGCTTGGCGTTTGACAAGGCGCGGTGCAAGAAAGTCCAGCCCGGGTCGGTGGCGGGCCATTTGAATTCATGGCCTTGGGAGACGGCGAAACGAAACGCATTGGTCCCTTCCAGCGGCGAGCCGTCGCGACCTTTGAAGCGAAAAAAGCGCAAGTCTTCGCGGTCGATGGTTAGCCGGTCGGCCACGCCGCACAGCGCTTTGGCTTCGGCACCGCTCAGTTGCAGCAGCTCGACGTCGAAACTTTCGGGCGTAAAGGCAGCGCCTTGCTGGTGCAGGGTGAGCCAGCGTTGGGACAAGATCACCATGGCAAATCTCGCGTGGTCCGGCGATGCTGCGGCAAACGCCATCATATCCTGCTGCATCAGCGCCGTCAGCGGCTGGTGCGCCGGAGCCGGGTTTTCGGCTATGCGCTGGAAAATTTCTTGAAGACTTGTTGCTTCGAGCGGTTTGATGTTTGCGCAGATCAGCGTCCGGTAGGCCACCGCCATGCCGTAGGCCTCGCTGGTTTCACCGCGTGCGATGCATTGATTCACGTACGCGAGATAATAGTGGCCTTCACGATCAAAGCGCTGGGACAGTTCTGGCAGCCACGTCAGGTCCGCATGCAACTGCTCCAACAGCTTGCGATGGTCAATCAGGTCGCGGCTGAGCATGGCGCTGCGGCAGACGTCGGATGCCAGGTCGCCGAACTCCTGGCTGCGCCGAGCAAGCCGGTGCTGCGCGAATGTTTGCGTGCGCAAGGTGCGATAGGCGGGCGACGTTGGCGCAGCGGTGCCCAGGCTTGCCAGCAGATTCCGCAGGCACAGGTATTCGATGTGGCGGTCGCCGCCGCGCCGGCCGAAGCCGATGCCCAGTTCGGCGATCTGGCCGGCATCGGCCAATGCGCGATGTCCAGGTTGCCCGCTCTGCTGTCGTTGCAAGCCTGACGCCAGCAAGACGTAACTGGTTTGTGCGGCGCTTTCGGCCAGCGCGCTCCAGACGTCGACGGCGATTGCCGTGCCGCTTCGGTCGTGGGTTTGCGCGGCCGCGCCCAGCATCGTAAAGGCCGAGCAGAAGTGCGCAAGTTCCTCGTCCAGGACCGGGTAGGCGTGGCCGTTGGTGGTGAAGTGATCGACATCGTATTCGGTGGCGATGCCGGCGATTGCGTCGTTGATGGCGCGGCGATACAGCGCGATGGCCGGCATCAGCGCGTCTCGATCCGGCGGCTGCCGCTGTTCGAGCGCGGCAAAGTAGGCGGGCGCCAGTAAGCGGATCCGGGCGCCGGGGATCTGGGCGATCCGCAGCATGCGTGGCAGCAGCCATAGACCGGTTGCGGCGAAGTCGCTGGCGAGTTGTGTCTGCAGGGCGGCGATGCGGTCGGTGACGTCCTGGGCGCTGCCAGCCCTGGCCAAGGCAAACGAGTGCTCCACCATTTGACCGATCGCGTCGCTGTAGCGCGCCTGTAAGGTGTCCTGATTGATGATGGTGCGCACCTCGGCCAGCTCGAATCCCTCGCCACGGATGCGGCAGATTTCGTCCAGCAAGGCAAGCAGATCGTGGACCGCGCAGGTGGAGTGGCGCATGCTGGTCGACAGCAGGTAAAGCAGGTCCGCCCGCGGCAAACGCGACATGGTGGCGGCCAGGCGTGTGCGCGTCTGCCGGCGCGCAAAGTCAAACAGCATGGCGACCTGTTTGACGGTCATTCTCGGAATGTCGGTGTAATACGCTCCGGCGTTGAGCGGAGGACGCAGCAAAACCTGGATCAGGCGCTCGCCCAGCGCATCCGGTTGCAGCGCCCAGTAGGTGTGATCGGTGATACCGCTGTACTCCAGCACCTGGCGCGCCTTCGACTCATCGTGGAATTCGATGGCCTCGGCCAGGTCGAGCAGGGTTTGCCGGTGGCGCGCGTCGGCGGCGTCTTCGATGTCCGCTGCATCGTCGATCCGGCTGGCGTCCACAGGCGGCCGCTCGCAACTGCGCACGATATCGATTTCGTTGGCCAGCGTGGTGGCGAACACCATCCTGCTGGCGGCGCTGAACAGTGGCTCGGCTGACGCATGTTTCTGCCACAGGCGCAGCTCCCGCCCCAAATGGATATCCAGCAATTGGCGAGGCATGGTCAGCTTCGCCATACTCGCCACCTGGTTGAAATGCATGGCGGCTGCGGCCAGTGCGACCAGCAGCGGGCGGCCGTCGTCTGTCATTTTCCGCAATTGCTTTTGACTGATTTGGCTGACCATGCCGGCGGCCTCCTGCGGTGTCCTGCCAGCCGCCTGCAGAACCAGCCCCAGCAGCTCTGTTGCCTGGGCGCCGAGCGGGTTGACCTGCAATGGGTCGGCATGGCGCGCCGATTCAATCAGCCCCCAGCTGTATCCGGCCTCCAGTCGCAGCCGTTTGAGCCAGGTTGACTGCATCGAAGCGTCGCGTTCCACCAGCAGTACCCGGACTTTGGGGCCTTGCGGATCGGCCTGATGCTGCAGGATTTCCAGCATGGTGCTTAACTCGCGACCATGCGCGGCGGCGTAATCGACCACCCAGATCGTGTCACGGCTTGGCTTCCAGTTGGCCACCGCGCCGGAGATCAGGCGGTCGGCCCGCAAGAAGCCGCCGTCCCAGCCGGCGCTGTGGCTTTGGACGAAATCGTACGCCAGCCTGCTCTTGCCGACTCCCGCCGGACCGTACAGCGCCCACCACTGGAATGGCCGTGGATCGCGCAAAAACTGCTGGAGCCTGGCGATTTCCTGCGCGCGGCCAACGAGGTTGAAGTGATGCTGGTAGAACAGCAGCCATTCGGCGGAAAAGACCGGCGGCGAATTTTTTGCAAAGCTGGCCGCTTGCAGCGTTCCAGCGCCCGGCGCGTAGACTTGCAGATTTTTTGCGTTCTCGCCGAGATTGCCGGTGCAATTAATTGAAATGGAGGCAGGTGATTGCATGGATGGAAAGGGCGCCGCCATGGGTACCCGCAATGGCCGATAGAGGAACTTGCCGCAGCAAGCGCGAAACGGAAAGCGCCATCCGAGGATGGCGCTTTTTAAGTGCGGCGCGGCTTACTTGCCGCTCAGGCAGCCCTTCATGAAGGTCTTGCGCTCGTCGCCCTTCTTGCCGGCGGCGTCGGCGTTACAGGCCTTCATCTTGTCCTGCTGCGTCATCTTCGGCGCCGGGGCTTCGGCCTTGGCGCTCAGGCACTCCTTCATGAAGGCTTTGCGCTCATCGCCTTTCTTGCCGCTCGCATCGGCGTTACAGGTTTTCATCTTGCTTTGCTGGGCCGTCGGCTCGGCCGCAAACACGGCGCCGCTCAGGGACAGGATCAGACTGGCAACGAACAGTTTTTTCATTTTTCAATTCCTCGAAAGTCGAATGACGGTGGGCGCGGCGGATGCACTTGCCACATGGGCACTATAACCGAGTTGCCCACCGTCCGGCTATCCTATTGCGCCTCCTCCACGAACACCACGGCGCTGCGCGCGGCCACGGTGAACTTGCCGCCCACCGGGCTGTAGTTGCCCACCCGCGCGTTGCGGCCGCCGTCGGCGCCCAGCAGGATGCGGTGCACCGTCAGCTTGCGCCCGGCCAGCTCCGGCACGGCGATGCTCTTGCCGACCTTGTCGACGTTGAACACCGCCACCACCATCTTGTAGCGCGCACCCTCGTAGCGGCGCGGCTGCTGGCCGTCGATGCTCATGACGATCAGCCCCGGCACCTGCTGCGGCCCGGTGTTGTAAAAGCGCAGGCGCTCCGACACGTCCTGCGCCGTGCGCAGGCGGAACAGGCTGCTGTCCTGGCGGATCGCCAGGAAGGCGTTGACGGCGTTGCGCGCGCTGACGATGGCCACGCTGTCCGGCTTGAGCAGCGGATTGCCCAGCAGCGGCGACATCAGCGGCCAGTTGTCTTGGTTCACGCCGGCCATCGGCAGGCCGACGCCGAAGTTGTTCGACTGGTAGCTGTAGTCGAGCTTGTTGAACCAGTCGCCGGCGTCG
The DNA here is from genome assembly GCF_013369445.1 of Duganella sp. BJB1802. Classification (NCBI taxonomy): domain Bacteria; kingdom Pseudomonadati; phylum Pseudomonadota; class Betaproteobacteria; order Burkholderiales; family Oxalobacteraceae; genus Duganella; species Duganella sp. BJB1802. Next base: position 148,246 of record NZ_JABWEF010000010.1, read on the forward strand.
TAGCTGTCGCGGTCCATCGATTTCGAGCGCAGCATCTCCTGGCCGGCGTGCAGGAAGGGCACGCCCTGCGCCAGGATGTTGATGGCCGCGCCCAGGCTCTGCACCCGCACGCGCTCGGCCATGCTGGTGGCCAGCGGCAGCTTGTAGACGTTCAGGTCGTACAAGGTCTGGTTGTCGTGCGCCTCGACGTAGTTGATGGTCTCCGAAGGCTGGGCCGCGAAGCCGGCCTGCTGGCCGAAGTAGTCGATCTCCGAGTTCTTGCGCAGCGCGCCGGTGCGGTCGGTGAAGCTGTAGTCGCGCAAGGTGCCGGACAGGCTCACCTTGACCAGGTCGCCCAGGCGCAGCAAGTCGTCCTTGGTCTGCGTCGATTGCGCGTTCGGATCGAGGTAGGCGCCGTTGATGAAGCCCTGCTGGCTGATCAGGCTGGAACCGCTGTCGCAGCAGCCGCCGCCGCGCACGGTGTCGCGGATGCGGTCGTTGAACGAGCCGATGCCGCTGCCGTACATATTGGCCTGGCGCGCCTGCACGAAGCGGGCGTCGTTGCCGACCGTGCCGAAGTTCCACGCCTCGCCGTACAGGTAGATGTCGCGCCCGGCCGCGCTGTTGACGGCCGTCTGCAGCCGCTGCATCACCGCCAGCGGCGTGAAGCCCATGATGTCGAAGCGGAAGCTGTCTACCTGGTAGTCGCGCGCCCAGGTGCTGACCGAATCGATCATCAGCTTGGCCATCATGGCGTTCTCGGACGCGGTGTCGGCGCAGCAGCTGTCGTTGGTGATGCCGCCGCCGGCGTTGAGGCGGTAGTAGTAGGTGGGCACGATCTTGTCCAGCACCGACAACGGTCCCTGCTGCGAAGCGCTGGTGTGGTTGTAGACCACGTCCATCGTCACCCGCAGGCCCTGTTTGTGCAGGCCCTGCACCATGGCGCGGAACTCGCGCACGCGCACCGCGCCGTCGTTGGCATTGGTGGAATAGCTGCCTTCCGGCGCCGTGTAGTGCACCGGATCGTAGCCCCAGTTGAAGCAGTCGCCGCCGCGCGTGGCTTCCACCGCCGCCTGCTGGTCGGCGGAGTTGGCGGCCGCGTTGGGAATCGACGGCGTGGTGCAGCCGGCCTCGTTGACGCTGGCGTAGTCGAACGACGGCAGCAGGTGGATGTGGGTCAGGCCGGATTGCTGCATCAGGCGCAGGTGGCGCATGCCGTCCGAGTCCTGGTCGGTGAAGGCCAGGTATTTGCCGCGGTGCGCGGTTGGCACGCTGGCGTCGCCGGCGCTGAAGTCGCGGATGTGCAGCTCGTACAGGGCGATGTCGGTCGGGCTGTCGAGGCGCGGCACGGGATGGTGGTCCCAGCCGTCCGGCTTGAGCGCGGCGCTGTCCAGGTTGGCGACGAAGCTGCGTTGGCTGTTGGCGTTCAGGCTGAAGGAATAGGGATCGGTAACGCTGTTGTCGACCACCGTGTTGCCGGCCCAGCGCGACAGCACCCGCACCTGGTAGGTGTAGTAGTAGCGGTTGACCCAGCTGGCGTCCGGCGCGGTGTAGCTCCAGATGCCGCTGGCGGCGTCGCGCGTCATGACGCGGCTCTGCGTGCTGGCGCTGGTGGCATCCGGGTACAGCTGCAGGCTGACCGACTTGGCGGTCGGCGCCCACACGCGGAAGGTCGGCACGCCGGCGCGATCGTAGCTCAGGCCCAGCGTGGCGTTGGCGGCGGCCGGGGCGAACACGCTGTCGAGCATGCCGCTGATCTGCAGCGAGGTCACCTGCAGCAGCTTGCCGCCGGCGTCGAACTGGGCCACGGCGAATTGGCCGCTGGCCTTGGCCGCGATGCCGGCCGCGTCGGCGTCGGCCATGGTCAGCGCGGTGGCGCCGGCCAGGTGCGGATATTTTTCCCGCAGGGCGGCCGGCAGCGCGCCGGTGGTCAGCGCGATGCTGCCGTCGGCGCCGGTGACGCCGCCGGCGTCCGAGCCCAGGCCGCCATTGGCCGCGTAGTACAGGCGGTAGCTGCCGCCGGCGGGCGCGCCCGGCCAGGCCAGCGTCGAGGCGGACAGCCAGTGCGCGCTGGCGTTGTTGAGGTTGCCGTAGCTGATGGTGGGCGGCGCGCCGTAGACGGTGCAGTCGCCTTCCAGCATCCAGACCTCCTGGCCCTTGCTGGCGATGTCGGGTGTGAAGTTGGCCGACTGGTCGCTGCCGCAATTCTTGTTGCCGCTGCCGTCGGTGACCAGGAACCAGATCGCGGATTTGGCGGTGTTGACGGGGATGTCGACGTAGCCGCCGAAGTCGTCGCCCTGGGTCATCATGAAGCGGCCGGTGATCCAGCCGGCGCTGGGATTGACCGGGCCGTCCCACGAGTACACGCCCCACTGGCTGGCGTCGCCTGCCGCGCGGTGGAAGTGCATGCGGATGTTGGCCGGGGCCGGCGGCGCGGCCGCGATGCCCGCCACCATCGTGCCGGCCAGCAGCTTGTTGGCCGGGGCGGCGGTGCCAGCGCCGTCGCTGCCGCCGCAGGCGGCCAGCAGGGCGAGCGCTCCCATGGCCGTGATCAGTTTTAGTTGTGAAACTAAACTACAGTGCGGTTTCATGCTTGTCTCCGTGTTTTATGGTTTTTTACCTACAATCGTCTATGGACTGGATGGGTTCGTAATATTACTACCTAAAAAATATGGAAATGATAAATATTCGGCGGAGTGTTGTTGGGCGTGGACAGACAAGAAGATTGGGGCGCAACCCTGGGCTGAGCCTGGAACTGCCGGATTGAATCATGGTGACAGAATCTGGCACTATGGTGACCTAAACTGAGTTTTCTTACCTAACAGAAGGAAACCATGATGAACAATACCCAAGCCCTTGAAATCGCCCACGCCTACGTCAACGCAATTGCTGCCAAGGACGTCGAGAAAATCGTTTCGTTGTCAGCGGACGATGTGGTGTGCAACTCGCCCATCGGACAATTGCAGGGGACGGAGCGCTTCCGCGCTTTCCATGACGGCTTTGCTCGGATGAGCACGAAACTGACCGTACTTGCTGTCTTTGGCGGAGAGGAGCAAGCGGTGGTGGTCTATGACGTGGAAACCCACCCCGTCCCGCACGCTATCACCGCCGAGCTCATTCAGGTCAAGGACGGCAAGCTGGTTTCAACCGAAGTGATCTACGACGCCACTCCTTTCGCCGCCTATATGGCATCGATACAGCCCCACTGACTGACGCAAGGAGCGCATATAGCATGATCACGGACGTAAGGAGTAGTTTGCAATGAAGCGTATCCAATATGACGAATATGGCGGCCCCGAATTGATGCGGATCGACGACTTTGAGTTGGAAGTACCCGGTCAGGGGCAGGTCGCTGTGCAAATCAAGTTCGCGGCCGTCAATCCCATCGATTGGAAGGTGCGCAATGGGCATTTGAAAATGGTGACGGGACGGGTATTCCCCCGTGCCATGGGGAGCGACTTTTCCGGCACGGTGATCTCGATTGGTTCCGGTGTCACGCGTTTCAAGCCTGGCGATGCCGTGTTCGGCTTGGCGAGAATTAAGGAAAGCGGCGCGCTTGGCCAAGCTGTTGTCACCAATGAGGGCTTCCTTTCAAAAAAACCGGACACGGTGTCTTTCCAGGACGCTGCATGCCTTGGAACTCCTGGTGTCACCGCTTGGAACGGTCTGGTAGATAAAGCCAGGCTGACCAAAGGCAAGCATGTGTTCGTCAACGGCTGCACCGGCGCGGTGGGTGAGGCTGTGGTTCAGATCGCCCGGATGCTGGGCTGCGTGGTATCCGGCAGTTGCAGCGCGGCGGCGATGCAAAGAGCGCAAGCCCTTGGACTTCAGCGCATCTTCGACTATCGAACGACCGATTTGTCGATGCTCAACGAACGATACGATGTGGTCTACGATACTGCCGGAACCATGGCGACTGCGGTTGGGCTCAGATTGGCGGCCAAGGATGGGTTATTTCTGGATATCGATCCGAGCCCGGGAAAATTCATTCGTGCGCTCTTTAACCGCCGACTAAAACCCATCGTCTGCACCCCGAAGGCCGATATCCTCGACGCCCTTGCCCAAGCGGCAGGGGAGGGCAAGTACCGCTTGCCCGTCGCCGAGATCGTGACGCTGAAAGAGGCGCCTCGGTTGATCGCTGCTCTTGAAGCGGGCCGCAAGCTGAACGGAAAAGGTCTGGTTGTGATGGAGTAAGCATGGCGCGTAGCCTTCGACTGTTTGACCTTATGCAGGTTCTTCGCCGGCACCGTGGAACGGTGTCCGGCCGGGTTCTTGCGAGCGAGGTCGGCGTGTCGTTGCGCACGATCCGTCGCGACATCGTGACCTTGCAGGCGATGGGGGCGGACATCGATGGCGAGCCGGGCGTCGGGTATATCCTGCGGCCCGGCTTTCTCCTTCCACCGCTATCGTTCACAGTAGAGGAGCTTCAAGCACTTGTGGCTGGCGCACAATGGGTCAGCCACCAGACCGACGATGCGCTAGCGCTCGCCGCGCAGAATGCGCTGGCGAAAATTGGCGGCGTGCTTCCCCAGGATATGCGGATGGCGCTGGACGACGACGCGCTTTATATCGCCCGAAAAAGAGAGGAGACCTCCGACCTGGATCTGGCGCGAGTCCGGAGGGCGATGCGGGAACAGTGCAAGATGCATATCGTCTACGCGGATCAGGCAGGCACTCCTTCGGAGCGGGTTATTTGGCCGATCATGCTCGGCTTTGTCGAGTCGAAGCGGTTCATAGCCGGGTGGTGCGAGCTGCGCGAAGACTTCCGGCTATTCCGTGTCGATCGTATTGTGAAGGCCGATTTTCTGTCTGAACGCTACGCTCAGAATCGACGGCAACTAGTGAAGAAATGGCGCGCTCAGGAAGATACTCGACGTAAGTGAAAAGTTGGCATCCACGCGGCCTCGCCACCAGTGAACCTGGTGGCTCATGGTGACGGTGCTAAGTTCTTGAGCTAAAAAAATCAGGCGGCCCTGGCTCCCTCCGCGCGGCCGCAGTAGCGCTCCACATACGCCTGGTGCGTCGGCAGCTGCACCACGATGCGGTCCACCCGCGACTTGATGCCGCCCAGGAAGTGCCTGAGTTCCTCGTCGCCCATCAGGTCGGCGGTCTGGTGGTGCGAGCGCGGCATGATGCCCTGGCCCAGCATCACCTGGATCCACGAATTCTCCGCGAATAGCTCGTTCGGCACGCGGAACACGCGGCCGGTCTCGCGGAACAGGTCGATGCGGTGCCGCAGTGAGGCCGGGATGCTCATCTCGCGCGCCTCGGTCCAGAACGGCGAGTCGGTGCGGTTGTTGACGTGGTAGTGCAGGATGATGAAATCGCGGATGTGCTCGATCTCGCTGTTGCACTGCTGGTTGTACTCGGCTATGTCGGCCTGGCTGATGCCGTCGGTGGGGAAGGTCTGCATCAATCGCACCACGGCGCGCTGGATCAGGTGGATGCTGGTCGATTCGATCGGCTCCAGGAAGCCGCTGGCCAGGCCCATCGCCACCACGTTGCCCTTCCACGTCTGCTGGCGCTGGCAAGGCTTGAACTTGATCACGCGCGGCGTGACCAGCGTCTTGCCCTCGACGTTGGACAGCAGCTGCTTCATCGCCGCGTCGTCGTCCAGGTGGCGGCTCGAATACACGATGCCGTTGCCGACCCGGTGCTGCAGCGGGATGCGCCATTGCCAGCCGGCCTGGTGCGCCATCGAGCGCGTCAGCGGCACGGCGTCTCCCACCGACTCGGTCTGCACCGCGATGGCGCGGTCGCAGAACAGCCATTGCGACCAGTCCTCCATCGGCTCCTGCATGGCCTCGCCGATCAGCAGGCCGCGGAAGCCGGTGCAGTCGATGAACAGGTCGCCTTCGATTTCCTGGCCCGATTCCAGCACCAGCGAGCGCACGTCGCCGTTGTCCTCGTGCTTGGTGTAGCGCACGATCTTGCCTTCGACGCGCTTCACGCCGCGCGGCTCGCTCAGGCGGCGCAGATATTTGGCGTAGCGGCTGGCGTCCAGGTGGTAGGCGTAGTTCATGCCGTTGTCCGGCAGGTGGGCGAAGCGGTTTTCCAGCGAGGCCTTCAGCTCCAGGCAGTAGTCGCCGTAGTCGCCGGCCAGGCCGCGCTCGACGCCCTTGTGCCAGAAGTGCTGGAAGCCGGCGGTCCAGTGGTCGGTGCCGGTCATGCCGAAGGAGTGGATGTAGTCTTCCCTGACGTTGCGCCAGCCCTCGAAGCTGATGCCCAGCTTGAACGTGGCCTGGGTCTCGGCCATGAATTCCTGCTCGTTGATCTCCAGCAGATTGTGGAAGTTGATCAGCGTCGGAATGGTGGCCTCGCCGACGCCCACCGTGCCGATCTCGTCGGACTCGATCAAGGTGATGTCGAGCCGCTTGCCCAGCACCTTGGCGATGCCGGCCGCCGCCATCCAGCCGGCGGTGCCGCCGCCGGCGATGACGACGCGGCGCACCGGCCGGCGGGTGTTCGGATCTCGGATGGTAGGGTGCATCGATGTCTCCTTATCGGTGTATTTTTTTCAGGGTCTGGGCGCGCAGCACGCGCGCGGCCTCGTCGTTGAGCGGCGCCAGCACATGGCGGGCGTGCTCGGGAATGTGCGCGGCCGTGGTCTCGTCGGCTTCGAAGATGTAGTGGCGGAAGATCTCCTGCCACGCCTTGCGCTGCGCCGCCGGCAGGTCGCGCATGGTGAGGAAGGCCAGCATCAGCGCGCTGGTCGGCGTGTCCATGTAGTCCGGCGACTGGCGCCACCAGTAGTTGACCAGCACGTTGAACGGGTCCAGCGATTCGATGTGGTGCCACCACATGCTGGGGATGAAGATGGCGTCGCCCGGCCCCAGCTCGGCGGTGCGCGCGTGCGCCAGCGCCTCGGCGAACTTCGGATATTTGTCGAAGTCCGGGTTCAGCAGGTCCACCAGGCTGACGGCCTGGCCGGCCGGCGTGAAGTCCAGCGGGCCGATGTACAGGTTCTTGAGCTGCTCCGGCGGGAACAGCGTGAAGCGGCGCCGGCCGGCCGCCACTACGGCCAGGTTGTCCGGCACGTCGTAGTGGGCGGCGATGCGGGTGCGGTTGCCGATCCAGATGCTGGCCAGCGCGTCGCGCCCGCCCAGGTCGATGTCGTTCTGTTCGCGGAAGCCGGGCAGGCAGGTCTCCACCGTGGTCGAGCCGACGTAGACGGTGGCCGGGTTTTCGTGATGGCGCTTGGCTTCGATCTCGTCCAGCACGGCGGTCAGCTTGGCGTGCACGGGATAGAAGTTGAAGCCGCTCATGTCGGCGTTGTAGAAGAAGCGGCCGCCCGCTTCCGGCGGGCCCAGCATCGCGCCGACCGTGGCGTCGCGGTAGTGGCTGCGCAGGTAGGCGTCGCCGCCGCGTTCGTCCGCCAGCGTCGCGCGCACCATCGGCCAGCTGGCGGCCAGGCCGCGCAGCACCAGCGGCTCAGTGGAGGTGAGGATGTCGTCGCCCAGGTCGTTGACGCCCAGGCCGCTGATCTCGCGCAGGGCTTCAGGCATGGGCGTTCTTGCGGTCGATGAGCATGCGGAAGTTCGACAGCGAGGCCAGCACCATGTAGATGCTGTGCAGGTGGCCGGCCCGGTGCAGCGCGGCCACGGCGTCCGCGTCCAGCGCCGCCAGCTTGTCCTCGTTGATGGTGTAGAAGCCGACCAGGCGGTTCTGCGAGCCGTCGTTCAGCTCGACGTCGAGCACGAAGCTTTCCAGCAGCTCGTGCTGCAGCAGCGCCGACAGCAAGGCCGGCGTGGCCTGCAGGCCCTGGTGGATGGTCAGTAGCATCGCGCTGACGCGCTCCAGGAATTCGCTGTTGCCGCCGTGCGGCAGGAACACCGGCTCGCCCTCGTCGCGGCTGACGCGCGGGCTGTCGGCGTCGATGTGCACCATCAGCTCGGTGCCGTTGACGCCGATCAGGAAGGGCTGGCGCTCGATCATCAACGGCACGTAGGGCGCATCCCAGCGCTGGCCATCGAGGAACAGGTTCTCCTCTTCCTGGAAGCCGAACAGCGCGACCGGCTCGAAGCCCAAGCCGTCCGTGGTCTTGCGGAACACGATGGGGTAGCAGGCCTGCACGTCGCGGAATTCGGAAGGGAAGGTGGTCGCCCACATCTGGCGGTCGCCGAACTGCGCGCCGTGGCGGGTGATGACGCGCAGGTCCTTGTGGTCTACATTGTTGAGCAATACGATGTTCGGCATGTGGTCTCTCGTGATTTAGATTTTCTGCAAGCCGTGGCGCTTGATGTGGTTGATCAGTGTGCGGTTGTCCGGCAGTCCGCCCAGCATCTTGTGGGTCAGCTCGGCGGCCTCGCGGAAATAGCCGTCGGCCAGCGCGGCCTGGCGCGGCTGGGGATTCGTGAATTCGCTGCGGAAGCCCATGCCGTACAACACGTACTGGTAGCTGGCCCACGGGAACACTTCCTCGATGCGGTTGAAGTCGTTGCGCGATGGCGCGCGGTGGCGCCACAGGGTCAGCAAGTCGCCCAGCCGGTCGGGGACGGCGGCGGTGTTGTCGCGCCAGTAGTCGCTGTCGCGGCGCTGGCTCAGCACGTAGTGCAGCTTGAGGAAGTCGATCACCCGCTCCCAGCGGTAGGTGAAGGCTTCGTTGAAACGGGCGGCGACGATGTCCATCGCCGCGCGCGTGGCCGGCAGTTCGTCGCTGACCATGGCGGCCGACATTTCCGCCAGCGCCAGCGCCGACGCCTCCAGCGGCTCGATGAAGCCGGCCGACAGGCCGATGGCCACGCAGTTGCGGTGCCAGAAGCGTTCGCGGTAGCCGGGGTTGAAGCTGAGCTTGCGCGGCGGCGGGATGTCCTGCGGGCCGCCGGTGTCGGTGATGTAGCGGCGCAGCTCGGCCTCGGCCTGCTCGTCGCCGATGTGGGCGCTAGAGTACACGTGGCCGACGCCGCGCCGGGTCGGCAGGCCGATGTCCCAGATCCAGCCGGCGCTTTGCGCGGTGGACGAGGTCTGCGAGGCGATCGGGTGGTTGTCGTCGGGGTAGGGGATCTGCACCGCCAGCGCCGTGTCGTTGTACAGCACGTGTTTCTGCGACAGGAAGGGCACCTGGTAGTGTTTGCCCAGTAGCAGCGACTGCATGCCGGTGCAGTCGATGAACAGGTCGCCTTCCAGCGCGCCGTGCGTTTGTGTGTGCAGCGCGGCGATGTCGCCGTTGTCGTGGCTGGCGATGCCGACCACGTTGTCCGGCACGTAATGCACGCCCAGCTTTTCCAGGCAGTGCTTGCGCAGGAAGACACCGAACTTGCCGGCGTCGAGATGGTAGCCGTAGTTGGCCACCGACGAGAACTCCGGCGTCACCACCTGCTTGGGCGCGCGGCCGTGGACGCACAGGTGCGGCTGGTAGCTGACCAGGTCGGCGAACGGGATGTCGGGATGCTGCGCCTGCCATTGCTCCGGCAGGTTCACTTCGTCGTAGCCTTGCGGCAGCACGAAGGGATGGAAGTAGTAGTCGTTGTCCGCGCCGGTCACCCAGCGGTTGAAGCGCGAGCCCTGCTTGAACGAGGCGTCGCACTCGCGGAAGAAATCGGATTCGGACACGCCGATGCGGCGCAGCGTGTCGCGCATGCTGGGCCAGGTGCCTTCGCCCACGCCGATGGGCGCGATGTCGGGCGACTCGATCAGGGTGATGTGCAGGGACGTGCCCTGGTGGTCGGCCGCGATCAGGCCGGCCGTCAGCCAGCCGGCGGAACCGCCTCCCACAATCACGATGCGTCGGACCATATTGCTCGCCTTGGTTTAAGGATGAGATTGCTAAAGTCTAACCGAAAAGGGCCGCTGACAGGCAGCGGCCCCGGAACGATCAACTACCGGTTAGAACTTGTAGCGCGCGCCGATCATGTAGCGCGGGCCCTGCTGCGTGACCGACTCCAGCTGCTGCTTGGTGCGGCTGTGCACACGCTGGATCGAGTTGCCCACGTTGATGCCCTCGAACTGGAAGCTCAGCTTCTCGTTGTAGTTGTAGCCGATGCTGACGTCGACCTGGCCGTACGCTTCCACGTACTGCGGGTTCGGGCCGGAGCCGTCGAAGGTCGACGACAGGAACTCGCCGCGCCAGTTGTAGGCCAGGCGGGCGGTGAAGTTCTTGTCCTCGTAGATGCCGACCACGTTCGACGAGTTCGACAGCCCGACCAGCGCGAACTGCTCGCCCAGCTTGGCGTTGTCGTACTTCAGGCCCGAGTGCACATAGGTGTAGTTGGTCGACACGCCGAAGCCGCTGTTGCCGAACATGTGCTGCAAGTTCACCTCCAGGCCGTTCAGGCTGGCCGCCTTCTGGTTGGAGAAGGAGTTGATCTTGAAGTTGGCGACCGGATCGCTCGGCTGGCCGACGATGGTGCCGGTGGTGTGCTTGCTGTCGCCGGTTCCGGTATCGGGGCCGCGCGTCACGCCCGGCGCGCCGTCGTGGTTGCGGAAGATGTAGTCGCGGATGCAGGTGGTGTCGGCGGTGGTGCAGCCGCTGGCCAGCGCCTCGTTCCAGAACTTGCCGCCCACCGGCGTGTGCAGGTTGAACGGCGTGGCGTCGAACTGCGACTGGCCGGCGTAGTTCTCCAGGTTCTTGCGGAAGTAGCCCAGCGAGAAGAAGTTCTGCTTGCCGTAGTACCACTCGTAGGACAGGTCCAGGTTCTTGGACTTGACCGGCTTCAGCGCCGGGTTGCCCTGGCTGCCGGTGCCGCCGTTGGCGCGCACCAGCGAGTCCAGCGTAGTGCCGCCCTGGATCTGGTCGTAGCGCGGACGGCCGATGGTCTCGCCCAGGCTCAGGCGTAGTTTCTGGTTCGGCGTCAGCTCGATGTCGGAGTCAAAGCTCGGCAGCAGGTTGTGGTACTTGCCGGTCAGCGTGGTGAAGGTCGGATCGCCGAAGGTGATCGGCAACTCGTTCTGCGACACCCAGCTGATGCCCACCGCCGCCGGCACCAGCGCGGTCGAGGTGACGTCGGTGGTTTCGTAGCGCAGGCCGACCGAGGTGCGGATCGGCAGCTTGGTGTCCCAGTCGGTGTTGAACTGGACGAAGGCCGAGTTGGACTTCTCGGTGGTGCGGGCGTCGTGGTCGAAGGTGGTCTTCGGCAGGTACAGCTCGGGCTTGCCCGACGCGGTCGCCGCCAGCTGGCGCACCTGGGCGAAGTTGAAGGTGTAGAACTGGTTGAACAGGCTGGGGCTGCCGCTGCCGTCGATATGGTCGAAGTACTGGCGCACCGACTCGGGATGCCACACGCTGCTAGGATAATCGGACGGCTTGGTGGCGCCGCTCCAGGTGTCGCGCTGCTGGTTGGAGAAGGCCGAGCGGTTCTTCACCTCGGACACGGTGGCGCCGAACTTCAGCTCGGACGCTTCCAGCACTTTCCATGCGCCCTTGACCTGGGTCTGGTCGACCTCGCCCTTCATGTAGCCGTTGGTGAACACCGAACCGGTGACCTGCTGCGGCGCCTTGGTGAAGTCGGCGCCGGCGATGCTCAGCACCGGGAAGTCGTGGCTGAAGTCGGCCGTGGTGTCGCCACGGCTGAAGCTGGCGGTGCCGAGCGTGTTGCTCGAACCGAAGGGGCTGTCGGCGCGCGACTCGGCGGTCGAGTGGTGGGTGTCGAGCTCGAAGCGCAGGTCGTTGGTCGGCTTCCACACGGCGTTGAAGCCCAGCGATTTGTTCTGCGTCTTGGTGGCGAAGTCGGCGCCGCCCATGGCGATGTCGGAGGTGCCGTCCAGGAGTTCCTTGTAGATCAGCGGGCTCTGGACCGGGCCGCCGGTCCACGAGCTGTTCGACCCACCGAAGTTGAACCAGGCCGAGATGTCGTTGCGCTTGGTCTGGATCTTGTTTTCGGAATAGGTGTAGTCCAGCGTGGTGACCAGCTTGTCGACCGGCTTGTACTGCAGGGTCAGCTGGGCGTTGGTGCGCTGGCGCTTGACGCCGTTGAAGTTGTAGTTCAGGTTTTGCGGCACCGAGTACAGGTCGCTCGCGCCGGGGGGATTGGTGGCGCTGCCCTTGGGGATGGTGCCCCAGCTGTTGTCGTCGCCGCGGAACGGGCCCTTCCAGCCGTTGGAGACGGCCGCGGTGTTGTAGCCCAGGTTGCGTTCCTGGTAGCTGCCGGTCAGCGCCACGCCGAACTTGTTGTTGTCGAAGGTGTTCGAGTACAGGCCGGACAGTTCCGGCGTGGTCGAGCGGCTGGCCTTGATGTCGCCCGGCAGGTTGCCGTTGGTGCTGTCGTACACGCCCTTGACGCCCACGCTCGAATGCATGCCGGGACGGTCGAACGGGCGCGCCGTCATCACGTTGACGGTGGCGCCGATGCCGCCGGTCGGCGTTTCGGCGCGGCTGGTCTTGTACACCTGCAGCTGCGCGATCGCTTCCGAGGCCAGGTTGGCGAAGTCGAAGGCGCGGCCGTTGAGGTCGCCCAGGTTGGAGGTCGGCATCTGGCGGCCGTTCAGCAGCACCAGGTTGAAGTCGGGGCCGACGCCGCGCACGGTGATCTTCGAGCCCTCGCCGATCGAGCGGTCGATCGACACGCCGGAAATGCGCTGCAGCGATTCGGCCAGGTTGGTGTCGGGGAACTTGCCGATGTCCTCGGCCACGATGCCGTCGACGATGCCGTCGGAATTGCGCTTGAGGTTCATCGACGAAAGCAAGCTCTGGCGCAGACCGGTCACCACCACGCTCTGGACTTCCGGTTCGGCGGCCTTGGCGGGCGCTTCCTGCGCCAGCACCTGGGCGGCCGCCGCCGCGCAGGCGCCGGCCACCGCCAGACTCATTAATTTTTGTCGTGTCTTTGGATAATGCATGTCATCTCCTGTGTTTTTTATGAACTGCCCGCTGCCAACTTCCGTCGATCTAGAATTGGAAAGGTTTCCAATTCATGTGGCAAATATAGCACCGAACGAATTTCGAAGTCAATTTGCGATGCCGCATAAACGGGGCCGGGTTTTCGTTGACAGAGGAAAGCAAGCCGTGCAACATGTCTGGGAACGTTTCCAAAAAGAGACACTTTGCATGCACACCCCATCGGAAAGGCGGTCGCCATGGCCACCATCAAGGACGTAGCCCGCCTGGCGGGCGTAGGACTGGGCACCGCCTCGCGCGTAGTCAGCGGCAAGGGATCGGTGTCGCCGGCCACGCTGGCGCGGGTCAGGGCGGCCATCGAGGCGCTGGACTTCCGGCCTTCGCACGCGGCGCGCACGCTGCTGTCGGGGTCGAGCCAGATGATAGGCGTGTACATCCCGGTGCTCAGCGGCACCTTCTACACGCCCATCCTGCAAATCATCGACAACGAATTGCGCGCCGCCGGCCTGCACATGGTGGTGGCCTTCGGCGCCGGCCTGGGCGGCGCGCGCCAGCAGGCGATCGAGGGCATCGCCTTCCTGATCGAGCGCGGCTGCGACGGCCTGATCCTGATGACCAACGTGCTGCAGGAGGAGGACATCGTCGCGCTGCGCTTCCAGCACAAGCGCATGGTGGTGCTCAACCACAGCTTCGACAGCCTGGCCGGGCAGTGCTTCACGGTCGACCACATGCTGGGCGGGCGGATGGCGGCGCGCACCCTGCTCGACCACGGGCACCGCGAGATCGCCGTGGTGGCCGGGCCGGCCAGCCTGCCGGACAACGTGGTGCGGGTCAACGCCTTCCTCGACGAGCTGCGGGCCAACGGCGTCGACACCGCCAGGCTGTGGGTGACCGAGCGCGACTTCTCGCCGGCCGGCGGCTGGTCGGCGGCCAAGGAGTTGATGGACTCGAAGCACCCGTGCAGCGCGCTGTTCTGCGCCAACGACGAGATGGCGGTGGGCGCGCTGTCCTACTTCCAGGAGGCCGGCATCCGCGTGCCGCACGAGCTGTCGGTGATCGGCTACGACGACACGCCCAGCGCGGAATTCTCGGCGCCGCGCCTGACCACGGTGCACATGCCGTGGCGCGAGATGACGCAGAACGGCATCAACGCCTTGCTCAACAGCTGCTACGACCTGCAGCGTCCCGTCACGCGCGGCTATCCGGTGACGATGACCTTGCGCGCCTCGCTGGCCTCGCATGCGGCCTAGCCTATAATGGAGGCCGTTGCCCGCAGGGGCGGCGGACCTTTTTTATGGAGTGGTACACATGGTTTCGTTACAAGATCAATTGCTGAAGGCCGGCCTGGTGGCCAAGAACAAGGTCAAGGTCGCCAATCAGGAAAAGAGCAAGCAGAAGAAGGAAGAGCGTCGCACCGGCACGCAGAGCGTGGACGAAGCCAAGCTGGCCGCGCAGGAGGCGCAGCGCAAGCTGGCCGAGCGCAACCGCGAACTGAACGCGCAGCGCGACGCCGCCGCGCAGCAGAAGGCCATCCTGGCGCAGATCGCGCAGATGGTGCAGCAGAACCGCCAGAGCAAGGGCCACAACGGCGACATCGCCTACAACTACACGCACGGCAGCAAGATCGAGCGCATGTTCGTGACGGCGGCGGTGCGCGAGCACCTGGTCGCGGGGCGGCTGGTGATCGTGGTGCTGAACGGCGTGGCCGAACTGGTGCCGCGCGTGATCGCCGACAAGATCGCCGAGCGCGATCCGGCGCTGGTGGTGCGCGTCAACAAGAGCACCACCGCGGTGGAGGAAGACGATCCATACGCCGCCTTCCAGATCCCCGACGACCTGATGTGGTGATCAGGCGCTCAGGCGCGCCTTCAGCAGGGTCAGGCCCTGCGCCAGCAGGCCGTCGGCCGGCATTTCGCCGTGCGGCGTCAGCTGGTCGATAATCTGCGGCAGCATGCCGGCCAGGCCGGACGACACCTGCTGCGGATCGATGCCGGCGTGGCCGGCGATCTGCTGTAACTGGTCCGAGCCCAGCGCCGCCTCCAGCTGGTCGCCGGAAATGGCCTGGTTGGCGCCGGTGCCGATCCAGGACATGACCTGGTCGGCCAGGCCGCTCTCCTTGAGTTTCTCCAGCACGGCCGGCACGCCGCCGGCCCGGTCTATCATCACCATCACGCCCGACAGCAGGTTCCCCTGCTGCGCTTCTTCGCCCTGCTGGCCGCCCAGCGATCCCATGACCTGCCCTGCAAGTTGATCCAGTAAGCTCATCGTATTCTCCTGTTGGGTAAGGCAATGGAGATATCATTTTTGCATTGATTCAACGGCAGGGCAAGCGGCTTTTGGTGTGCGGCCTCAGGCCAGCAGCTTGAGCAGCGCGGCGGCGGCCGCTTCCGACGAGGCCGGGTTCTGGCCGGTCACCAGCAGGCCGTCGGTGATGGCGTAAGCTTGCCAGTCGCCCAGCTTGGAGTAGATGCCGCCGTGTTCCTTCAACATGTCCTCGACCAGGAAGGGCACGACCTGGGTCAGGCCGACCGCTTCCTCCTCGGTGTTGGTGAAGCCGGTCACCCGCTTGCCGCGCACCAGCGGGCTGCCGTCGGCCGCCTTCACGTGGCGCAGCACGCCGGGCGCGTGGCACACCGCCGCCACCGGTTTGCCGGCCGCCAGCATGGCTTCGATCAGCGCGATCGAGGCGCGGTCCTCGGCCAGGTCCCACAGCGGGCCGTGGCCGCCCGGATAAAACACGGCGTCGAAATCGGCCGCCGAGACCTCGGCCAGCTTGCCGGTGTGGGCCAGCGCGGCTTGCGCCTCGGGATCGGCCTTGAAGCGGATGGTGGCCGGGGTCTGCGATTCGGGCGCGTCGCTCTTCGGATCCAGCGGCGGCTGTCCGCCCAGCGGCGAGACCAGCGTCAGCTGGGCGCCGGCTTCCTTCAGCGCGTAGTACGGCGCGGCGAATTCCTCCAGCCAGAAGCCGGTCTTGTGGCCGGTGTTGCCCAGTTGGTCGTGCGAGGTGAGTACCATCAGGATGTTCATGTCGTGTCCTTTGTGTGTGGGGTGGAATTACAGTGCGGCTTCGAGGATGCGGCGGCTGCGGGCCAGGTCGATGTCGCGGTGCTCGCCCAGGCTGGTCATGCCGTGCGCCTGCAGTTGCGCCAGCACGGCCTCGACCGCCTCCTGGCCCAGCTGGTAGGCCGACAATCGGGTCGGGATGCCCAGGCCTTCGAAGAACGCGCGGGTGCGGGCGATGGCGGCGTCGATGCGTTGCTCGTCGCTGCCGTCGCGGATGCCCCAGACGCGCTCGCCGTATTGCAACAGCTTCGCGTGTTTGCTGTCGCGCTGTACGTCCAGCAGCGACGGCAGCACCAGCGCCAGCGTGCGCGCGTGGTCGATGTCGTACAGCGCGGTGAGCTCGTGGCCGATCATGTGGGTGGCCCAGTCCTGCGGCACGCCCGCGCCGATCAGGCCGTTGAGCGCCAGGGTGGCGGTCCACATCAGGTTGGCGCGGGTGGCGTAGTCGTCGGGCGCGGCCAGCGCTTGCGGCGCGATCTCGACCAGCGTCTGCAGCAGGCCCTCGGCGAAGCGGTCCTGCGCCAGCGCCTGCACCGGATAGGTCAGGTATTGCTCGACCGTGTGGACGAAGGCGTCGACCAGGCCGTTGGCGACCTGTTTGATCGGCAGCGTGAAGGTCTTGGCCGGATCGAGCACCGAGAACTGCGGGAACAGCAGCGGGCTGCGGAACGGCAGCTTGGCGTGGGTGGCCTTGTGGGTGACCACGGCGCCGTTGTTCATCTCCGAGCCGGTGGCGGGCAGGGTCAGCACGGCGCCGAAGGGCAGGGCGCGGCGCACCTTGGCGCCGCCGCTCTGGGCGATCTCCCACGGCTCGCCGTCGTACAGCGCGGCGGCGGCGGCGAACTTGGTGCCGTCGATGACCGAGCCGCCGCCGACCGCCAGCAGGAAGTCGATCTCGTCGCGGCGCACCTGGTCGACGGCGCGCATCAGGGTTTCGTAGCTGGGGTTGGGTTCGATGCCGCCGAACTCGCGGCTGATGCGGGCGCCGAGGGCGCGGCGCACCTCGGCCAGGGTGCCGGTCTTTTCGGCGCTGGCGCCGCCGTACAGGATCAGCACGCGGGCCGATTCCGGCACCAGACGCGACAGTTGAGCGACGGTGTCCGCGCCGAAGACGATCTTGGTGGGGTTGTGGAATTCAAAATTCTTCATGCTGGCTCCTGATATTAGACTGGTCGTCTAGAAATGGGGTCAAAAAATGGGGTCAAGTCTGACATTCGGACACGAGCTGTTCAGTAGCAGCCCGCTACTGAACAGCTCGTGTCCGAATGTCAGACTTGACCCCCAAGGTTGAGGATGGACAGCGTGGCTTGCCAGGCGGCGCGCAGCGCGCTGGGCTCGCGCCGCAGCTTGGTCAGCAGCGCGGCGCCCAGCCACAGTTGGTACAGTGTCAGCGCCGTGTGCCGCGCATCGCCGACGTCGCGCAGCGAGCCGTCCGCCATCGCCCGCTCGATGCTGCCGGCCAGCCGGCCGACGATGCGGTTGGTGCCTTCCAGCAGCGTGGTGCGCATGGCTTCCGACATGTCCGCCACTTCGCCGCTGAGCTTGACCACCAGGCAGCGGCAGTCGCAACTGTCCGCGTCGAGGTCGTCCCAGCTGGCCCAGTAGTCCATCAGCGAGCGCGCGGCGCTCTGGCCGGGCTGGTTCAGCGTGACGTCCATCTGCGCCAGGTAGCGCTCGATATAGTCGTCCAGCAGCGCCTCGCCGAACAGCTCCTTGGACTTGAAGTAGTGGTAGAAGGAGCCCTTGGGCACGCCGGCCGCCGTCAGGATCTCGTTCAAGCCCACGCCGGCAAAGCCTTTGCCGGTGATGATGGTCTTGCCCGTGTCCAGGATGTGCTGGCGGACGTTTTGGTGTTCTGTCGTCATGGTGGCGCCATCATAGCACAATTAGACCAGTCGTCTAGTGTTTTCTCCAAAGCAGCTTCGCCGCGTCCGGGGATGCGGTATGCTGGCGGAATGCCACAACCGAACCCCCAACCCGGATCCCGTTTCTGGCGCGACGCCAGCCTGCCCTTCATCGAGGCCCGCACGGTCGGCGACGGCCGCAAGCTTTGCTACGGCAGGCACGCGCACGAGACGTTCTCGATCGGCGCGATCCGCGCCGGCCGCACCGATTACCTGAACCGGTCCTCGCGTCAGCAGGTGGGGCCGGGCACCGTGGTGCTGATGAATCCCGGCGACGTCCACGCCTGCAACCCGATCGCCGACGAGACCTGGTCCTACCGCATGCTGTATGTGGACCGCGCCTGGCTGGCGGACCTGCAGCGCGAATGGGGCTTCCACGATTTCCGTCCGTTCGCGGCGGCCATGAGCACGGCGCCGGCGCTGTACGCGGGCTTCAACCGCTTCTACGACGTGCTGACGGCGGACGGCGCCGACCAGCTGCTGCGGCAGTGCGCGGCGGTGGACTTCTTCGGCCAGGTGCAGTCCAGCCTGGACCCGGCGGCCATCGTCGAGCGCGAGGCCAACCGCAAGCTCGACCGCGCGGCCGACTACATCCGCGACCACTGCGCGGCGGCGCTGAAGCTGGAGGACATCTGCGGCGCGGCCGGGCTGTCGCCGTCCTACCTGATCCGCGCCTTCCGCAAGCGCTACGGCATGACGCCGCACGCCTACCTGCTGAACCGCCGCATCCAGCTGGCGCGCGGCCTGCTCAAGGGCGGCGCGGCGATCGCCGAGGTCGCGCTGGCGACCGGCTTCGCCGACCAGGCGCATTTCCAGCGCACCTTCAAGCAGCTGCTGGCGGCGACGCCGGGGCAGTACCTGCGCTGAGCAGCAGGTAGAGCGCGCTGGCCGCCAGCAGCAGCGCCATGGCGCGGTTGAAGCGGCGCATGCCGGCCGGATCGGCCAGGCGCCGGCCGAGGAAGGCGCCGGCGTAGGCCCAGCAGGCGATCGAGGCATAGCAGATCACGAAGTACAGCGCGGCGAACCGCCACACCAGCGCGGCATCGCCGTCGGCCGCGAACGCGCCCATGCCCGCCACCGCCGCCACCCAGGCTTTCGGATTGAGCCACTGCATGGCCGCGCCCATCGCCAGCGACGGCCGCCTGCCGTGGCCGCCGGCCGCGAGCGCGCCGTCGTCGCGCGCCAGCTTCCAGGCCATGAACAGCAGGAAGGCCACGCCGGCCAGCTGGATCGCCCGCGTCAGCGCCGGCGCGCGGGCCAGCAGTTCGTGCAGTCCCAGGCCGGTCAGCAGCAGCAGCGCGGTGAAGCCGACGGTGGCCCCGGTCACGTGGCGCAGGCTGGCGCGCAGGCCGTGCCGCGCGCCGCTGCTCAGCGCGACGATGTTGACCGGGCCGGGGGTGATCGATGAGGCCAGCGCGAAGGCGGCCATGGAAAGCAGGATGGTCATGGTGGGGGGGCTCCGATAAGAATTGACAGTACCGGGGCGGACGATACGCGGCGCGGCCGCCGCCGTATTGAAGGAAATGACCCCGCCCGCTGTGATAATGTGAGAGTTTTCATCCCCGTAAATCGCACATACTTGGTCTTTGCCTGGTCGATGACACTTCGAGGTGCCGCCTATGATGTCGAGCAACACACCGGAACAGCCGCCCGGCCAGCCCGCCGCCCAGGGCGGGAACCGGCTGCCCATCATGTTCTTGGCCATCTTCCTCGTGGTCCTGGTGTGCGTGTCGCTGATCGGCGAGCAGGCCTGGCTCAGCGTGCGCGCCCGGACGATCCAGTTGAAGGAATCGGAAACGGCGGCCGCCAACCTCGCCGAGGCGGTGGCGCAGCATGCCTACGACACCATCAAGGAGGCTGACACGGTGCTGGTCGGACTGGTGGAGCGCATCGAAAACCAGGACCCGGCGGGACGGGAATTCGGCCGCATCCACGACCTGCTGGTGCACCGCGTCGCCGAACTGCCGCAGCTGCACGGGATATTCATCTACGGCGACGATGGACGCTGGCTGGTCAACTCGCAGCCGGTGCTGCTGCGCGGGCAGAACAACTCGGACCGCGAGTACTTCATCTACCACCGCGAACATGCGGGCCGGGGCATCCACATCGGCCCGCCCGTGCGCAGCAAATCGACCGGCGACTGGATCGTGACGGTGTCGCGCCGCTACAACCGGCCGGACGGCGGCTTCGGCGGGGTGGTGCTGGCCACCATCAACATGGAATACTTCCAGAAGTACTTCCAGCGCTTCAATATCGGACAGGAGGGCGCCATCCAGCTGGCGCTGGAGGACGGCATCCTGCTGGTGCGTCGGCCCTTCAACGAAAAATCGCTGGGGCGCGACATCTCGAAATTGCCGCTCTTTAGCTACTACCTGCCGAGGGCCGCCGCCGGCACCGTCACCTTCCCGTCGGCCCAGGACGGCGTGACGCGGATTAACAGCTACCGGCGCCTGGATCAATATCCGCTGGTCGTCTCGGCGGCGCTGTCCAGGGACGAGGCGCTGGCGCAGTGGCGCGACGATGTGTACCTGGACAGCGGCGGCATCCTGCTGCTGGTGCTGGTGACCGGCATGCTGGGCGTGCGCCTGGTGCGCCAGATCCGGTGGCGGATCCAGGCGGAGGACGAACTGGTACAGGCCCGCAACGGGCTGGAGGCGCTGAACC
Organism: Duganella sp. BJB1802; assembly: GCF_013369445.1. Classification (NCBI taxonomy): domain Bacteria; kingdom Pseudomonadati; phylum Pseudomonadota; class Betaproteobacteria; order Burkholderiales; family Oxalobacteraceae; genus Duganella; species Duganella sp. BJB1802. The sequence continues at coordinate 168,628 of NZ_JABWEF010000010.1, forward strand.
ACGAGCTGGAACGGCTGGCCATGCAGGACGGCCTGACCGGCTTGAGCAACCGCCGCCATTTCGACACCGCGCTGCAGAACGAATTCAGCCGCGCCATGCGCAGCGGCAGTCCGCTGGCGCTGGTCATGCTCGATGTCGACTGCTTCAAGCAGTACAACGATATGTACGGCCACGCCGCCGGCGACGAGTGCCTGAAGGCGATCGGCAGGGTGGTCGCGGCCAGCAAGCACCGGCCGGGCGACGTCGCCGCGCGCTATGGCGGCGAGGAGCTGGCGGTGCTGCTGCCGGGGACCGACGTGGCGGGCGCCGTCGCCGTGGCCGCGAAAATCCTGGCCGCCATCGAGGCGCTGCAACTGAAGCACCCCGGCAATCCCACCGGCCATGTGACGCTCAGCGCCGGGGTCGAGTCGTTCGCGCCGGTGCGCTTCGAATCCGAGCCGGTCGATCTGATCGAGGCCGCCGACCAGGCGCTGTACCGCGCCAAGTCGCAGGGCCGCAACCGCGTCGCCTCCAACATCGTCGGGCCGGGGTGGGAATCGCCGGAGCTCACATCTTCAGCGTCAGCATCGTGACGCCGAACGTGAAAAACATGAGCGCGCTCAGGCGCGACAGCAGCCGCGCGCTGCCGGGGCGGCTCAGCCAGACGCCGGCCCTGGCGGCCAGGCCGGCATACAGCCCGTGGATCAGGACCAGCGCGATGCAATAGGTCGCCACCGCCAGCACCTGCCACAGCGGCTGCCCGCCCGCGCCACGGGCGACCTGCGGCAGCACGGACAGGAAGAAGAACAGCGACTTGGGATTGCTGGTCTGGAGCAGCGCGCCGTCCAGCAGGCGCTTGCGGGCCGCGCCGGCGGCGGGGGCGGTCTCGCGGCGGTCCATGGGCGCTGGCGTCTTCGGATCGCGCCGCCAGGTCTTGAACGACAGGTGGAACAGGTAGGCGACGCCCGCATATTTGAGCAGCTGGAACAGCGACGGCGAGGAACGGACCAGCAAGCCGATGCCGGCCGATGACAGGCCCGCCATCAGCGCCGCGCCGAGCGCCAGTCCCAGCACGCCCTGCATCGCCGCGCGCCAGCCGCCGGCGACCGCGTTATCGAGCGTCATCAGCACGCCGGGACCGGGGCTGGCGACGGTGAACACCACCATGACCACAAACAACCAATACGCCTCGCCCATCGCCTGTCCTCCCTGTTGTGCACCATGGCCGCAATGATGCGTTGCCGCCCGCCGGCGGGCAAACGAGTTTTTGGTATGATGCGTTGAGTATTTCTCAACACTAGCGGACCGCCATGTCACTTCAACTGCCACTCAATGCCCTGCATGTCTTTTGCGTCGTCGTGCAGGAGGGCGGCTTCCGCCAGGCCGCGCAGGCGCTGCACCTGACGCCGGGCGCGGTCAGCCGGCAGGTCCGGTCGCTGGAAGCCCACCTGCGGCAGGTGCTGTTCGACCGCAACGCCGGCGCCCCGGCGACGCTGACGCCGGCCGGGCGCAAGCTGCACGACGGCGTAGGCGCGAAGATGGCGGCGATCAAGGAGGCGCTCGATACCGGCGGACGCGCGCGGCGCCAGGCGTCCATCCTGGTCGACACCAGCGTGACGCTGGCGATGCACTGGCTGATCCCGCAGCTGCCGGCGTTCCGCGAGCGCCACCCGCGACTGAACGTGCAGATCCGCACCGTGGAGGGCGACATCGACCCGGCCTCGCCGGCCGACGTGTTCCTGCGGCGCGACGTGGCGGAATTGCGCGGCCTGCCGTTCCAGACGTTCATGCGGGAGCGTTCCGTGCTGGTTGCAAGTCCCGCCTTCATGTCGGGCATGGCCGCGCGCAAGGTGGAGCAGCTGCGCTGGCTGGGCAAGGCGCCGCGCATCGGCACCCGCTCCCGTCCCGACCTGTGGCCGGGCTGGTGCGGCGCGCACGGCCTGGACGCCGGCGCGCTGGAGCCGACGCTGGAGCTGGACAACACGGTGTTGGCGATCCAGGCCGCCGTCCAGGGGCTCGGCGCGCTGGTGGTGCCCGAGGCGTTTGTGCGCGCCACGCTCGACATCGAGGCGCTGCGGTGTCTTTCAGGGCCGGTGGACAGCGGTAGCTATTCGTATGCGATCGGCCGCAGGCAGGCATCCGCGCGCGTGACGATATTCACCGAGTGGCTGAAGGAAGCCGGGCGCCGGGAAAATGAACGCAGCGTCTCTTTTCGGGCGCATAAAGCAGGATTTTCCTAGCCAATAATTTTTGACGGGCATAGTATCGAATGCTGAAACAGACCGGATGACGTGGCATATAACTGTTGAACTGAAAGGGAGAACCTATGAAAAAAACGAATATCCTCGCCATGGGCGCCATGCTGGCCTTGTCATGCGCCGCCTACGCACAAGACCATGCCGAGCATCCGCACTGGGGCTATCAGGGCAAGGGCGACCCGGCGCATTGGGCCGAGCTGGACGCGGCGAACACCGCCTGCAAACTGAGCAAGGAACAGTCGCCGATCAATATCGAAGAGCGCAACGCCAAGAAGGCCCCGCTGGCCCCGCTGGCTTTCAACTACGCGGCCGGCCCCGCCGAGATGATCAACAACGGCCACACGGTGCAGATCAACCTGCCGCCCGGCAGCGCGCTGAAGGCGGGCGACGACAGCGCCAACCTGCTGCAGTTCCACTTCCACACGCCGAGCGAGGAAAAGATCAACGGCGTCAATTATCCGATGGTGGCGCACTTCGTCCACAAGAGCGCGGACGGCAAGCTGTCGGTGGTCGCCGTGCTGTTCAAGGAGGGCGCCGAGAACAAGACGCTGGCGCCGGTGTTCGACGCGCTGCCGGCCGAGGGCAAGCCGGTGCAGCTGGCCAGCTTCAACCCGGCCGACGTGCTGCCCGCCAACCACGCCTACTTCAAGTTCATGGGCTCGTTGACGACGCCGCCGTGCAGCGACGGCGTGCGCTGGCAGGTGCTGCGCACACCGGTCGAGCTGTCGAAGAAACAGCTGGCCGAATTCCACAAGCTCTACAAAATGAATGCGCGTCCCGTGCAGCCATTGAACGGCCGCGTGGTCGAGGTCAGCGAATAGCGGCGGCCTGATCGCCGGCCGCCGCCTGGCCGGCGATTTGTAGCGCCGGCCTTGCATGGCCAGCGGACCCTCGGCGGGCTCGCCACGTGGTCAGTCTATGCCATAGAGCGGCCGGTTGTATCGGCCGATTCCCCCGGCCGACGGAACACGCTATCATCTGGCGGCCGATGCATACACCGTGCGTCACCAACCCGAGAGCGCGCTGCCGGACATGCACCCGAAAAAATACCCTCATCTCTTGCTGATCCTGGCGCTGGCCGCGGCGAACGCGGCCCAGGCCGGCACCATCCGCGTGTTGCAGGCCAATCTGTTTTCCTGGTCGGCGATGGACCCGGCCAAACAGCCGCCGCCAATCGTCAAGCTGTCGCAGTACGTCAACCAGCAACGCCACGATTTCGTCACCACCCAGGAGAACGAATACCGGCTGACGGACGACCGCTACCAGCTCAGCCCGGACTACAAGCTGGCCGGCGAACTTCAGGATGCCTCGATCTTCTACGACAGCACGCGCTGGGAACCGGGCGGCGCGCCGTGGTCCAGGATCGCGGTCAGTGCGGACGGCGGCGGCGAGCGCCTGGCGGTGTTCAGCCAGTTCCGCAACAAGGCGAGCGGCGAGACGGTGGTGATCGCCACCACCCATTTGTGCATCGCCTGGGGCGGGCATGCGGACTGCAACGGCGGCCAGTATGCCGCCCACGTCGCCGATTCGCGCAGCATCGGCCGGCACCTCACCACGTATGCGCCTGCCGATGTGCCGTTGATCGTGACCGGCGACTTCAACAACTTCGAGCGCAACGCCGAGCAGTCGGCGGCGATCGAGCAGGCGTTCGCCGCGCACGGCCTGGCGGCGGTCAAGGCCGGCAAGGACTTCATCGGCCCGACGTTCGAGGCATCGACCATCGACTTCGTCTATTCGCGCAAGCTGGTGGTGCAGAGCGCGTCGTTGTACGGGGCGGCGGCCGGCAATCCTTCCGACCACGCGGCGATCGATGTCATCTTTGTCAGCGGCGGGGCGGCTGGCGCGAAATCCCAGGGCGCCAGTCCGATGCCGTGATGGGGCGGGGCGCGTCGACGGGATGGCGGAAGAGCCCGCCGTGATCGTTTGGCGACAGAAGTCGAGCGATCCGCGACGGCGGGTCGGCCGCAGGGCCGGTACGCTGGCATGGTCTCAACGCACCTTCCCAACCCGACCGGAAAGACCAGATGAACACCAACAAACTGCTTGCTCTCGCCTTCGGCGCCCTGTTGACGGCCTGGGGGGCCGCCGCCATGGCCCAGACGCCGGCCTTTACGCTGTCCAGCCCGGACCTGGAGTCGGGCACCTTCTCCCAACGCCATCTCCTCAACGGCTTCGGCTGCGCCGGAGAGAACCTCTCGCCCGCGCTGGTCTGGAGCGATGCGCCGGCCGGCACGCGGAGCTACGCGGTGCAGATGCTTGACCTTGACGCCCCGACCGGCAGCGGCTTCTGGCACTGGGCCGTGTACAATATTCCGGCCTCGGCGACCGGCCTGGCGCAGGGAGCGGGCAACCGGGCGGCCAGCCTGCCGGCGCCGGCGTACGGCGGCACGTCCGATTTTCAAGACACCGGCGCGACGGGCGGGAACGGCAACTACGGCGGTCCGTGCCCGCCGGCCGGCGACCGGCCCCACCGCTACGTGTTCACGGTGTATGCCCTGGCTGTCGGCGACCTGCCAGCCGCCGGCGGCGTGCCGCGGTCCGGCGCGCCCGCCCTGTATGCGTTCGTGCTGAACAAGGGCATCGGTGGCGCCGTGCTGGGCAAGGCCAGCTTTACCGCGCAGTTTGCGCGCTAGCGCGGCCGGGGCCACGCCGGGTTTGAATCATTCCGCCAGTGAGGTATCCATGATTGCCTATCCAACCGGGAGCGAACCCCGGATCGCGCTGCGTCCCGGTGTGGGCGCGACCGCCGGCGTGTCGCAGGAGCAGGAACTGGCATTCAAGCGCCTGTTCATCGAGGGCCCGATAGTGATCGTGGTCGAGCAGGGCTCCAAATCGTTGCGGTGGCCGGGCGGCGCCTGCGAGATACATGCAGGGGAGGCGATCGCGCTGGCGGGCGGCCAGTCGGTCGATGTCACGAACCGGATCGGCGAGCAGGGAAGCTATCGGGCCCGGTGGGTGGCGTGGGATGGCGCTTTGATCGCCGCGCACGCCGACGCCCATGCCCAGCAGGCCGTGATCCGGCATGCGCTGCCCATCGTCGGCGCGCCGGCCGATTTCATCGCGGCGTTCGGTCGGGCGGCCGAGGCCATGGAGGGCGGGCGCGTGCCGGTCGATATCGCGCGGCACCGGGCCGCCGAGCTGCTGCTGTGGATGGGCCTGCACGGCGGCAGGTTCGAGCAGTCCCGGGACTTGACCTTGGCCGTCAAGCTCAGGCGCATGGTCGGCAGGGACGTGGCGCGGGAATGGAGCGCCGGTGTCGTGGCGTCGGAGTTCGCCGTCAGCGAGGCGACGTTGCGACGCAAGCTCGCCGACGAGGGCACTTCGCTCAGCGCAATTCTGGTCGATGCGCGGATGACGTTCGCGCTGCAGCTGCTGCAATCGACGGCCCAACCGGTGACGCAGATTGCGCTCGCGGTCGGCTACCAGACCCCCTCGCAGTTCGCCATGCGCTTTCGGGACCGCTTCGGCTTTGCGCCGACGGCGGTGCGCGGGCATCGCCGTCAGGCTATTGTTTGAATCGCCGTCCAGATGAAGGCGTGGCGATAGTGGAGCCCCACGCGCCGCGCGGTCCAATGGCGTCTTCAAGCCTCAATTGGCCTCGCCAGCGATGCTGCGGCCGTGACGGTATATCATGTCGGTCGTTTAACGATAGGACCAGGCATGATCATAGCGACTCACAGCGGCAAGTTTCACGCGGACGACGCGTGGGCGGTGGCCGTACTGAAGATTTTATTCCCCGACGCGGACGTTGTCCGTACGCGCGATCCGGCGACCATTGAGGCGGCCGACTTTGCGGTCGATGTCGGCGGCATCTGGGACCCGGCCACCGGCCGCTTCGACCACCATCAAAAAGGCTTCGACGGTGCGCGGCAGAGCGGCGTGCCGTATGCCAGCGCGGGCCTGGTCTGGCGGGAGTATGGCGCGCGCTGCGTCGCGGCGCTGGCCCTGGCGCATTGCGGGCATCAACTGGCGGACGACAAGGCGCGGGAAGTGGCCTACGGTATCGATGCGGACGTGGTGCAGTATCTCGACTTGTCGGATGTGGGCGCCGCGAAGAGCGCGCCGGGCGGGTATGGATTGTCGGCGGTGGTCTCGGGCTACAACACCAACTGGCTCGACGAGCAAAGGCTGGGCTACGGCGAGGCAGTGGACGCCTACCGCATGGAGCAGTTCCGCCGCGCGATGGCCATGCTGACCGACGTCATGCTCAATGCCGTGCGCTACCGGGTTGGCGCATTGCTCGCGCTGGAGCAGGTCCGGCAAGGGGAGGTGCTTGAAGGCGGCAAGGTGCTGTTCCTGAAAAACGGCGCGCTGCCGTGGAGCCAGGTGGTACGCAAGGAAATGCCGAAGGTGCTGTTCGTCATCAGCCATAACGTCGCCGAGCAGCGCCACATGCTGCACACCGTGTCAGTCAGCGCGGAGAGTTTCGATGCGCGGGCCGACCTGCCCGAAGCGTGGGCGGGCCTGCGCGACGCCGAGCTGGCGGCGGTGACGGGGGTGGCGGACGCGGGCTTCTGCCACAACGGCAGGTTCATCGCGTCGGCCAAATCGTACGAGGGCATACGCACGATGGCGGCCTTGGCGCTGCAGGAGATCGGCGAAGGCGGCGCAGGCTAAGCGGCTTTGGCGGCCATTTTCAAATCATAGGCTTGTTGCAGGTTGAGCCATGATTGCGGATCGCCACCGAAGCAGCGCGCAAGCCGCAGCGCGGTATCTGCGGTTATCGCGCGTTTCTCAGTGAGGATGTCATTGATATGGGACGGCTCCACATGAAGCGCCTTCGACAGCGCATATGGCGTCATCCCCAACGGGGCAAGAAACTCCTCGCGCAAGATTTCGCCGGGATGGCGGGGCATGAGCTGTGCCAGTGCGGCACACTGCCGCTGTCGTCAGGCGATCGGAATGGCGTAGCGCATTTGCGAGCGTTCGGACAGCGGATCGAAGCTGGCGTCGTAGATTTCCAGATCGGGGCCGCCGTTGTGGCGGTAGGCGGACTGGCATAGCCAGCTCGAATAAATATAGTCCACCGTACGGTCGACCAGCTTGCCCAAGCCGTGGTGCAGAAAAGTCGCGTACGTCGCGGCCGGCACTTCTATCCTGTGCATGCCCGCGGGAAGCGCGTCGGCTTGCCGCACTTCGATGGCGGCGTAGTACTCCAGTTCATCGGAGTCGCCCGCCACCGGCAGCACCACGCCATAGCAGCACCCCGGCACCGCGTGTTCCACTTCCTTCAGCCGCGCAATGAAGCGCTCCCAAAGGGGCGGCAGCTTTTCGCCCAAGTTGTTCTTGTCCGACTCGCTGCCGTAAAAACGTGTGTGCATGCCGACCAGCAGCATCGCCGGCCGTGCGCCAAGCTCCGGGATGTGCTCCATGTTCTGGTGGACATGGCGTAGATAGTCCTCATCCATTTTCAGCTTGCGCACGATAAGATTGCGCCGCCCGCGTTGCCGGAATTCGTTGGGCGTTTGTGCGTAGTGTTCCTTGAAGGCCCGCGTGAACGCTTCCTGGCTGTTGTAGCCAGCCAGGAGGGCGATATCGAGGATGCCCAGGCGCGTCTCCAGCAATTTATCCAGCGCGTTGGCGAGGCGGCGCGAGCGGATATAGGTCTTGAGCGTCTCCTTGGTCAGCGCCTTGAAAATGCGCTGATAGTGCCATTGGCTCAAGCCTGCCTCGCGCGCCACCGTTGTCAAGGCGATGTCCTCCTCCAGATTGGTTTCGATGAAGTCGATGCCTTGCTGGATTTGATTCAGGTAATTCAAAGGGACTCCATCGCAACGCCGGGAGATGTTCAGATATCGAAGAAACCAGCGATTGCCACAAGCCGGCCGGCTTCATTGTAATGGCCCACGCTGACGCCGTCACCAATGACATTGCCCAGCCGGTCCAGCATGTCCCACTGCGCGACGCTCTGCCCCTGGTGGTAGCGGAAGCGGCGCGTGACGAAATGACCGCCAGGGATCTGCTGGTGGAAGTTCGACATATAGGCCATCAGGTTGTCCCAGCCGTCGACCTTGGTCAGCGGGTCCCGGTAGGTGCACTCCCGCTCCAGGCTGACTTCGAACAGCGCGCGCGTGTCGTCGGCAGTTTCTGCTTTCCAGGCGGACGTGTACGTTTCCCACACCTGTTGGTGATCGATTTGCATGGTGGATTCCCGGTTGATTGACAAGGCAACCATGATGCGACAGGGCGGCGCATCGGTTTTGATATTTTGTGCTGCCGCCGTGTGGAACTGGAGGAAGGCGTTAGTTATAGCAACGCGAGCGCGTCCTCGCCCGCAGCTATCCGAATCGGGCACGACGGGGCGCTTGCCGCGCGCCAGACTGCTTCCGCAACGTCTTCCGGATTGGTGACGGCGGACGAAGTCGCCATGCCTTCAAAGATGCCTTGCGCGAAGGCTGCGTAGGGCGCCGGGATGCTGTCGCTTGTCATCCGAGCTTTCGCGTGCTCTCCGAAACGTGTGCCGGGCGCGCGGCCGGGCTGCACCAGACGTACGCGGACATCGAATTGAGCCAGCTCGAGCGCCAGCGATACGCTGAACGCATCGACCGCCGCCTTGCTGGCCGCATAGACAGAGATCAGAGGGAATGGCGCGGCCGTCACAATCGACGTCACATTGACGATGACGCCTGCGCGCCGTGCCCGGAACTGGGGTAGCACGGCCTGCGTCACGGCCATCGTTCCCAGGGTGTTGGTCTCGAAAATTGCGCGCGCGGTTTCCATTGAGGTTCCTTCCAGAGCCCCCATCACGCCGATTCCCGCATTGTTGACCAGGACGTCGATCGGGCCGGCGGCTTCGATCGCCTGACGGATGCTGTGCGGATCGGTAACGTCGAGTGCGATCACGCGCAGGTGTTCCGATTGCGGGAGCTTGTGTTGCTGAGGTGTCCGCATCGTGGCGATGACCTTCCAGTCTCGCGCGAGAAAATGACGGGCGGTTTCAAGACCGAATCCGGAAGAGCAGCCGGTGATCAGAACGGTTCTCATGGTGTGTTCCTTTAAGTGGGTGAACAAGCTGAGAACAATAGTTCAACGTAGCAGGATTTGCTACAATCAGAAGTCCACATTTCATTAGTAGGAGTCCTGGCTTGATCGATCCATTCGCAGAGGTGGTAGCGTTGTTGCAGCCTGGGGCGGCGCTCTCGAAAGTCGTTGCCGGAGCTGGTGCGTGGCGGGTGCGGCGCTCGGAAATGGGACAACCTTTTTATTGCGTCGTCCTCGAGGGCAGCTGTCTTTTGACACTGGACCGGCGCATGCCCATCACACTCGCGGAAGGCGACTTCGTCCTGATCCCTGCCGCATATGATTTTGCGATGTCGAGCATCGCGCCGGTCGGCCAGGAGTTCGATACGCCCCCGCTCGCACTCGGACCTGGCGAGTTCAGGCTCGGGATCGCATATGGCCCGCATGACGTTCGACTGATCGTTGGCCACTGCGTATTTGGTTCGCCGGATGCGGCTTTGCTGGTTTCCCTCCTGCCTGAACTCATTCATGTGCACGGGGCACGCAGGTTGGCTTCGCTTGTAGAACTGGTGCGCGATGAGTCCCGCGAGCAGCGCCCTGCGCGCGATATCGTTTTGCAGAAAATGCTGGAGGTTCTTCTGATCGAAGCAATCCGCGGCCACGAAGTGAAACCAGAGTCGAAGGGTTTGTTGCGCGGGCTCGCTGACGAGCGCCTGGCGGCGGCGTTGCGAGGAATGCACCGAGTCCCCGACCATGCCTGGACCGTCGCACTGTTGGCGCAGGAGGCGGCCCTTTCCAGATCGGCATTCTTTGCGCGGTTCACCGATGCCATGGGAGTCGCGCCGATGAAATACCTGCTCACTTGGCGCATGGCGCTTGCAAAGAACCTGCTGCGAAACGGCTGCCGGATCGCGGACGTCGCCGAACGCGTCGGCTATAGCTCGGCAAGCGCCTTCAGCGTTGCGTTCTCACGCCATGAGGGAATGGCGCCGGTCCACTATGCGCGGGGATAAATGTACTGGAGGGCGCGCAGCCGGAAGCCAGGATTTCCTGCGTCGGAAACAAAAACGCAAACCTGCAATGGGTTGGCGTTATGTTGCTGTTCTTGTTGGAGCCGGTGCGAGAGGGCTTTATCCCTTGGGGGCCGTCCAATTATCAGGCAACTTATACCGGTCGGTCACCGGCGTCACGCTTCGCATTTTTTCGAATAAGTCGGCTTGGATTTTTTGGCCTTTCTCCTTGTCGGAGGGGCTGAGTTGGGACAGGAATTCGTCAAACATGCTACACGGCGACGTTGAATTCGGATCTGCGGTAGCCAAGCAGGGCCGAATCGCCGGTCGACGGACGCTCGGTTGAAATGGCGTTTGCCGCCCCAGAAGCGACAACGCCCACTTGCATGAGTGGGCGTTGCGTGAGGTATGTTCGACACAAGGATTTTCAAGACTTGTGTCGGCTCGCCAGCGTTCACGCTGCCAATGCTTGGCCGTTGTTGCCGCCGACGTTACGCGGCTCGATCTCATCGATAATTTTTTTCATTGCCAGTCTGGTGGCCATTTTCAAATCATATGCTTGTTGCAGGTTGAGCCATGACTGCGGATCGCCACCGAAGTAGCGCGCGAGCCGCAGCGCGGTATCTGCGGTGACGCCACGTTTTTCGTTGACGATGTCGTTGACACGGGACGGTGCCACACGAAGCGCCTTCGACAACGCATGTGGCGTCATCCCTAACGGGGCAAGAAACTCCTCCCGCAAGATTTCGCCGGGATGGATGGGCCGCATTTCATTCTTCATCATTTCACAGCCTTGATCAGTTAGTGGTAGTCAATGATTTCCACGTCTTTCGGCCCGCCTTCTGTCCAGACGAAGCAGATTCTGAACTGCGCATTCACTCTAATACTGTATTCGCCCCGGCGCTCGCCGCTGAGCGCCTCCAGATGATTTCCGGGCCGAGAGCGTAAGAAATCCAATGTGGCTGCGCTGTCCAGTAGCTGGAGCTTCCGTTCTGCACTGGAGCGAAAATTTGCGAACTTGGGCACTGCCTTTCCTTCGAACAGCCTTTTGGTTTGTTTGCACCGGAAGGACAGGATAGCCATATTGTATGCCGTTTATCGGGGTGTGATAGGCAAGCGTAGCACCTCTTAAGCACGCTGCGGATGAACTGCGTCAGCACATGCCGCCGAGCTTGAGGTTTAAGCTACCGCCGTCCAAGGACATCAACTCAGAATGTTGATTTCGAGGGCGGGGCCAAGCCGTTCGGTGCACTATTCCAGGTAGGGGGCGAGCACGTTTTCGATCCATTTCATGAAGGTGCGGACTCGGCGCGACAAGTTGCGCCGATGCGCTACTACCAGGGAGACGTCGAGCGGCTTGTGCTGAAAATCTGGTAAAAGCTCTATCAACGCTCCACTCTCCAAGTACCGGCCAATCGCCAACAGTGGTGCCTGAATCAGGCCAAGGCCGGCGATGCCAGCTGCTTCGTAGGACTGTACGCTGTTGACGTGCAGCGCACCTCGCAACTGAAGCCTTGCATAACTGTCGCCGTGCGGGTACTCCCATCCATAAGGTTTAGCGCCGAGCGTCCTCGCGAAATGAATTGCCCGATGTTCCTGGCGCTGCAGATCTTCCAGTGATCGAGGAATGCCGTAGCGCGCCAAATAGGCCGGACTGGCGGCGTTGACCATGCGTAATTTGCCCAGCGGGCGGGCAATCAGCGTCTCGTCTCCGATGGGACCAAGTCGCAATACGCAGTCAAACCCCTCTTGAACCAGATCAACTTGGCGATCCGTGCTTGATACTTCCAGCTCCAACTCGGGATAAGTCTCCATGAAGATCGGCAAGGCTGGCACGATAGTGGTGCGCGCCAGCTCACTCGGCAGATCAACGCGTAAGCGCCCGCGAAGTGTAACTCGATCGCCTGCGAACATTGAGTGCAGATCATCGACTTCAGCAAGCAGATCGCGTGCACGTGCATGAAATACCCGCCCGTCTTCGGTCAACTGCACGTTACGCGTCGTCCGATGCAGAAGCCTGACGCCGATATCTTCCTCCAATTTTCGTACCGCCGTTGAGGCTCGTCCCTTTTGGATGCCCAGACTTTCGGCGGCGTGGGTGAAGCTCCCCATTTCCGCTACCGTGATGAAAATGAGGAGGGGTTCGAGATTTTGCATTTCGTGCCTTGGTATGCAATTGATCACTATAAAGAGAACAGTGCGTTCATTTCATAGGCGTTTATCACGCCTGAAAGACACAGTATGCTCCGAATATTGAGATAGCCCATCGGAGAAATGACAAATGGCTGAAACTATGAACCCACATCGGGTACCAGAAACCTTGACTTCGCATCGCGCCATTTGGGCCGGCCGGATAATGAGCGCGTTTGTCGTTATCGCTCTGCTGGCAGACGGCGCTATCCAGCTTTTCGCGCCGGCACAGATCGCGAGTATGTTGCAGGAAACCGGCTTCGCGATGAACCTAACTCACGTCGTGGGTTCGATCCTACTTGCTTGCACCATCCTTTACGCCATCCCGGCCACCGCCGTCCTCGGCGCAATCCTCTTGACGGGCTTTTTGGGCGGCGCTATCTGCGCCCACGTCCGCATTGGTGAGTTGGGGTCACCGCCGGAAATCATTTCCCTATTTCTGGGCACGATGGCATGGGGTGGTCTCTACGCGCGCGATCCCCGTATCCGGGCGATTCTTCCGCTCATTCGTTGAGCCAACAGGGACTGTGTTGTGTCCCTCAAGTTCAGAAGAAACGCCAATTTTTTTAGCAACCGGGGGCAGTGCTCTGCCTCTTCAATGTCAGGAGAAACGTATGTTTTTAGTAATGGGAATAACGGGAAAAGTGGGCGGCGCAGCGGCAGAACATCTGTTGGCGCAAGGTAAGCAAGTACGCGCGCTAGTCCGTGATCGCGAGAAGGCGTCAAGCTGGGCGAACCGGGGCGTGGAACTGGTTGACGGTGACTGGGGTGACTCGGCAGCCATCGAGCGGGCGCTCAAGGGCGTCGAAGGCGCGTTTGTCATGTTGCCGGCTGTCTGGGCTCCCTCGCCCGATTACAAAGAGGCCAAGGGCGTGATTGCGAGCTATGTCGAGGCGCTTGCTAAGGCAGCGCCGCCACGGGTGGTGGCGCTTTCGTCGATGGGGGCGAACAGGACCAGCGGGCTTGGGATGATCACAGCCTTGTCGCTTCTGGAGCAAGGTTTTCGCGACCTGATATCACCAATTGCATTTGTGCGCGCCGGTGGATTCTACGAGAACTTCCTCTACGGCTTGCAGGTCGCCCAAGGCGGAACGCTACCGGTCTACTACAATCCGACAAACCGGAAATCGACCATGGTCGCGACGAACGATATCGGCGCGGAGGTCGCAAGCCTTTTGACTGGGCCGGTGTGGTCGGGGCGGCGCGTCGTCGAGCTCGGTTCGATGGTCACCGCAGATGAAGTAGCGGAGCAATTGGGTGAAGTCCTGAATCTTCATGTGAAAGCCTTTGCAGTCCCACGTGCAGGATGGGCGGAAGCTTTCGAGCAATTCGGCATTCCGAAGGGGCACACCGGACCTGCCGAAGAAATGTTTGAAGCCGTGAATGCAGGATGGATGGATCTCGGCGTCGAGGGTACGGAGCATGTAGCGGGTACAACGTCCGCACGTGACGTCTTCGCGGCGGCCCAGAAGGCCCAGAAGGCTTAAACCACGACGTGGAAGGCGGGGAAATGGACCGGACACAAGGACTGTGAGCCCACATACAAAAAACGCCAACCGGTAATGGTTGGCGTTTCGTGAAGTATGTTCTTGGTGGCCCGGGGCGGAATCGAACCACCGACACAAGGATTTTCAATCCTCTGCTCTACCAACTGAGCTACCAGGCCAAGGGCCGCAATTATAGCAGACGCCCCCTGGGGTTTGGCAAGGGCCTCCCAGCACTTTTATTGACAGTAATAATTTCGGGGTATAAGTTAGTCGCTTTGCATGACATCGATAGGAGCACTATGAAGCGGGCGACCTGGTTGGCGGCGGGATTGGTGGTGGCGGGCGCGGCGCATGGCGCCGATCTGACGCCGGTGCAGAAGCAGATGCGCGAGATTTATCAGGAACTGGTGGAAACCAACACCACCAATTCCACCGGCTCCTGCACGGTGGCGGCCAACAAGATGGCCAAGCGCCTGAAGGCGGCCGGCTTCCAGGACGCCGACCTGCACCTGATCGTGCCGCCCGGCGGTCCCGCCAAGGGCAACCTGGTGGCGCGCATCAAGGGCGACGGCAGCAAGAAGCCGCTGCTGCTGTTGGCCCACATCGACGTGGTCGAGGCCAACCGCGCCGACTGGGTGCGCGATCCGTTCAAGCTGGTCGAGGAGGACGGCATGTTCTACGCGCGCGGCGCGTCCGACGACAAGGCCATGGCCGCGTCCTTCGTCGCCAATATGATCCGCTACAAGAAGGAAAAGCTGGCGCCCAAGCGCGACGTCGTCATGGCGCTGACCTGCGACGAGGAGATGGTGCCCAGTAAATTCGACGGCGCCGAGTATCTGTTCAATCACCACCGCGCGCTGATCGACGCCGAGATCGCGCTCAACGAAGGCGGCGGCGGCCTGCTGGACAAGCAGGGCAAGCCGGTACGCCACGGCATCCAGGCCGGCGAGAAAATCTACCAGAGCTTCCAGCTGGAGGTGACCAATCCCGGCGGCCACAGCTCCGCGCCGTACCGCGACAACGCCATCTACCATCTGGCGGAGGGCTTGTCGCGCCTGGGCCGCTTCGCCTTCCCGTTCAAGCTGTCGGACGTGACGCGCTCCTACTACGAGCGCATGTCCACGGTGGAGCAGGGCCAGGTGGCCGCCGACATGAAGGCCATCCTCGGCGATCCGCCCGACGCGGCGGCGCTGGAGCGCCTGTACGCGGTGAGCCCGGTGCACAACTCCACCGTACGCACCACCTGCGTGGCGACCAGGGTCGATGCCGGCCATGCCGACAACGCGCTGCCGCAGCGCGCCCGCGCCACCGTCAACTGCCGCATCCTGCCGGACGAGAAGGTGGACGATGTGCAGGCCACGCTGCAGCGCGTGCTGGCCGATGACCAGATCAAGATCACCCGCATCGGCGAGGGCCTGAGCGCGCCGATGCCGCCGCTGACGCCGACGCTGATGAAGGCGGTGGAGGAGATCAGCAACGATATGTGGCCCGGCGTGCCGGTGATCCCGACCATGTCGACCGGCGGCACCGACGGCCGTTTCCTCAACAGCGGCGGCATCTGGACCTACGGCATCAGCGGCATGTTCGCCGGCCCGGAAGGCAGCGGCGCGCATGGCTTGAATGAGCACATCCGCGTCAAGTCGCTGTACGACGGCCAGGAGTACCTGTATCGCCTGGCCAAGCGGCTGGCCACCGAGTAGGCCTTACTCCGGCACGACGATGCGCCAGCGCCACGGCTTGAGCACGGCCTGGCCTTCTTCGCCGGCCAGCTTGTACTTCTGCAGCGTGGCGGTCGGGTTGACGATCACGCGCACATTGTTCTTGCCCTGCTGGCGCTTGAAGGCGAACAGCTGGTCGTTGCCGACGTCGAGCAGCTGCACCACGCCGCCGCTGGCGCCGTTCCACAGCGCCTGGTTTTCCTTCTTCAGCTGATTCAGGCCGGCGTAGAAGCCTTCCAGCTCGTAGGTCTTCCAGTCGATCGGATCTTTTTCGAAGAACTCCAGCTTCTTGTCCAGCCGCGCTTCCTGGCCGCTGTACACCAGCGGGATGCCGGGCAGGGTGTAGCTCAGCACCGCCATCGCGCCATAGGCCGGGCCGTACAAGTCCTTGTCCGTGCCCTGCCACGAGTTGATGTCGTGGTTGTTGGTGAACTGCAGGCGGTAGGCGTCGCGCGGGTAGGCCTTCGGCGGATTGGCCACGAAGGCCTTCAGTTCAGCCGCTCCGGCCTGGCCCTTGCCGATTTTTTGCATCAGCGCGTTGAGCGGCCAGTCGTAGCTGGCGTCGAACGCCTTCTCGTGCAGCGCCGGCTCGTCCGATTCGGCCAGCATGAACACCGGCTTGATCTTGTCGAGCTGCGTGCGCGCCTGGTTCCAGAATTCGGTCGGCACCAGGCCGGCGGCGTCGCAGCGGAAGCCGTCGATGCCGGCCTCGCGCACCCAGAACGCCATCGCTTCCGTCATGCCCTTCCACAGGTCCTTGTTGGCGTAATCGAGGCCGATCACGTCGGTCCATTCCTCGGTGCCGCCGGCTTCGTTCTTGAAGCTGACGGAGTGGATTTCGCCCTTGTCGTTCTTCTTGTACCAGTCGGGATGCTGGGTGGCCCACGGGTGGTCCCAGGCCGTGTGGTTGCCCACCCAGTCCAGGATCACGTGCATGCCCAGCGCGTGCGCCTGCTTGACCAGCTTGCGCAGGTCGTCCATGGTGCCGTAGTCCGGGCTGACGGCCTGGTAGTCCTTCACCGCGTAGTAGCTGCCCAGCGTGCCCTTGCGGTTTTGCTGGCCGATCGGGTGCAACGGCATCAGCCAGACGATGTCGACGCCCATCTGCTTCAGGCGCGGCAGCGTGGCGGCGAAGGCGTTCAGCGTGCCTTCCTTGCTGTACTGGCGCAGGTTCACTTCATAGACGTTGGAACTGCGCGACCAGGCCGGGTGTTTCACGGCGCTGGTTTGGGCGTGGGCCGCGAGCGGTCCAAACATGAGTGCTGCCAGCGGCAGCAGGGCGGCGAACTTTTTCATGGATCTCCTTATTTTTTCAGCGTGCGTTCGAACAGCTGGTAGATGCGGCGGTATTCATCGTACCAGCTCTCCGGGTGGACGAAGCCGTGGCGCTCCATCGGGTACGGCGCCAGCTCCCAGTTGTCTTTCTTCAGTTCGATGAAGCGCTGGGCCATGCGTACCGAATCCTGGAAGAAGACGTTGTCGTCGATCATGCCGTGGGCGATCAGCAGGTTGCCCTTCAGCTGATCGGCGTATTCGATCGGCGACGAGATCTTGTACGCGTCCGGGTCCAGCTCCGGCGTGTTGAGGATGTTCGCGGTGTACTCGTGGTTGTAGGTGGTCCAGTCGGTAACGGGGCGCAGCGCTGCGCCGGACTTGAACTGCTCCGGTGCGCGCAGCATCGCCATGAAGGTCATGAAGCCGCCGTAGCTGCCGCCGTAGATGCCGACGTTGGCGGGATCGCCCTGGTGGTTGGCCACCATCCAGTTCAAGCCGTCGATGTAGTCTTCCAGTTCCGGGTGGCCCATCTGGCGGTAGATGGCGGTGCGCCAGTTGCGGCCATAGCCCAGCGAGGCGCGGTAGTCCATGTCCAGCACGATGTAGCCTTTTTCCACCAGCAGGTTGTGGAACATCTGCTCGCGGAAGTAGACCGGGTAACGCTTGCTGACGTTCTGCAGGTAGCCGGCGCCGTGCACGAACATCACCACCGGATATTTTTTGCCCGCTTCCAGCGTGGCCGGGCGATACAGCTTGGCCCACACCGGATCGGCGCCATGCGTGGACGGCACGGCGACGATCTGCGGCGCGATCCACTCGCGCGCCTTGAAGTCGGCGCTGCGGGTGTCGGTGAGCTGGGTGGCGGCGCCGCCGCTGCTGGCGACGGTGGCGATCTGCGTCGGCATGTAGGCGGTGGAGTAGCGTACCAGCAGCTTGCGGCCGTCCGGCGACAGCGCGAAGCTCTCCACGCCGCCCAGCGATGTCAGTTCGCGCAGGGCGCCGTCCTTGGTGGAGGTGGAGCACACCTCGTAGGTGCCCGGCAGCTTGGGATTGCACAGGAAGTAGGCGGTGCTGCCGTCGGCGTTCCATTCGATCTCGCTGGTTTCCCATTTGCCCGAGGTCAGCGCGCGCGCCTTGCCGTCGGCGGTCTGCGTGTACAGGTGGGCGTAGCCGCTTTCCTCCGATTGATACCACAGCGTGCTGTTGTCCGGCTGCCAGCCGAAGTCGTTGCCGCGGTTGTTGACCCAGGCGGCGTCGCTCAGGCGGTGCACCGGTTTCAGTTTGGCGCCGGCCAGGTCGACGGTGGCGATCCAGCGGTCCTTGTTGTCGATCGCCTGCGCCATCACGGCCACCTGCGCGCCGTTGGCGCTCCAGCGGATCGAGTCCTCGCGGTTTTCGAAGCGCAGTGCGCGGTTGCCCTTGAGCGGATCGAGCTTGTGCGCGGCGCGCAGCTCGGCCAGCGGATCGACGGCGATGCCGGGCAGGGTGTCGAACGACAGCTCGCTCACCTTGCGGGTCGATAGTTCAACCAGTTTCAGTTGGTGCGGCTGCGGGCCGGTGTCGCTGACGCGCTTGCGCTGGTCGTCGGTTTCCTCGTAGCCCGATTCGGTCACGTACTTGGCCAGCTTGCCGACGCGGCGCTTGTCGCCGTCCTTGGCGCTGGTGACCACCAGCAGGTAGCGGCCGTCCGGCGACAGCGCGCTGGTTTCGATGACGACCTTCTCGCCGAGGTAGATGGGCAGCGGCGCGCGGGTGGCGTCGGCGCTGCGCTCGGCGTTGCGGCGGTCGCGGGTGGCGTCCTTTTCGTCCTTCAGGCGCGCCAGCGTGGAGAGCAGGCGCAGTTGCAGGTCGCGGCGGCTGTCGGCGTCCGGCGCGGCGTCCGGGTCCTTGGCGGTGCGCAGCAGCGCCACCGGCGACACCAGGCGCTCGGCGCGGCTCCAGCTGAACCAGTCGCTGCCGACGCGGAACTGCACGTGGGCGCCGTCGGCCGCGTACTGCGGATCGGCGGCCGGCGTGGTGCCGCGCAGGATCTGCGTCAGCGTGCCGGTCTTCAGGTCGCGCTCGAACAGGTCGCCGTTGCGCAGCAGGATGGCGCGCGTGTGCTCGTGGTTGTAGACCGGGGCGGCGGCGTCGAGGTTGGCCAGCTGCTTGTCGTCGACCGCCTTGGCGGCGCCGGGAGCGGCGATGATGTAGGTGTCGCGCAGCGGCGAGCCGGCGCGCTTTTGCTTGTAGTAGACCTGGCGGCTGTCCCAGCCCCACCACGCGGCTTCCACCGGATTGCCGATCCAGTCGGGATTGGACATCGCCTGGTCCAGCGTGATCGGGGTGGGAGTGGCGCCGGCGCTGGCGGAGAACGAGCCGGCCATGGCGGCGGCTAGGAAGGGCAGGACAAAACGCATTGGTTGGGTCGCTTTGAAGTTGGGTGAACGGGAGCGCCGGATCGCGGCGCGTCCGAGATTCTAGCCCAAGCTTCAGTAGCGAGCCATCTTGTCGGTCCGCCCGTGGCGCGCGTCCGGGCCGCCGCGGCGCGGGGCCAGGCGCAGGGCCAGCAGCAGGATGGCGCCGGCCGCCAGGTACATGGCGATCAGCACGGCCAGCATGGCGGCGCTGCCGCCCCAGGCCTGCATGCGCGCGCCGAGCGCGGGACCGAAGGCGCCGCCGGCCAGGCCGCAGAGCTGACCACCAGCGCGATGCCGGCCGCCGCGCGCCGGCGCGACAGCAGGTCGGTGGCGATGGCGACCAGCAGCGGCGCGGCCGAGGCGATGCCGAGCGACGCCAGCGCCAGCCCGGCCAGCGACCAGGCCATGCCGTTGTTGGCGGCGATGGCCAGCGCCAGGCCGCCTGCGGCCAGCACCATGCAGGCGACGAAGTGGCCGCGCCGTTCGCGCCGGCGGTCCGAGTCGTAGCCGATGGCGATCATGCCGGCGACGCCGGCCAGGTGCGGGATGGCGGCCAGCAGACCAGGCTGCATATGGCTTTGTTCGGCCCAGCGCTGCACCAGCGCGGGCGCCCAGGAGGCCAGCGCGTAGCTGGCGCCGATCAGCAGCAGGTTGGCGGCGGCCAGCAGGCACAGGGCGCGGTCGCGCAGCAGCGAGGCGAGGACCGAGGTGAAAGGCGCGTCGTCCGCCGGCTGGCCGGCCGGCGCGGCGGCCTGCAGTTGCGCCTCGTCGCGCTCCAGGTCCTGTTCGATCATCAGCTGTTCGAACGGCGACAGCCAGCCCGCGTCGTCTGGACGCTCGGCCAGGCAGGCGTAGGCGACGATGCCCAGCAGCGCGGCCGGCAGGCCTTGCGTCAGCAGCAGCCATTGCCAGCCCCGCAGGCCGGCGGCGCCCTGCAGCGCGGCCAGCGTGGCTTCGCTCAGCGGCCCGGCGCCGGCGGCGGCCAGCAGCGCGGCCGAGCCGAACACCGCGTACACGCGCGCGCGGCGCGCGGCCGGATACCACCAGGTCAGGTAGAGGATCACGCCGGGATAGAAGCCGGCTTCGAACACGCCCTGCGCGAAGCGCAGCAGGTAGAGCTGGAACGGCGTGCGGACGAAGGCGGCGGCGGCCGACGCCAGGCCCCAGCCCAGCATCATGCGCAGCAGCGTCTTGCGGGCGCCGATTTTTTCCAGCAGCAGGTTGGCGGGGAGCTGGCACAGGCAGCAGCCGGCGAAGAACAGCGCGGCGCCCCAGGCGTAGACGGCGTCGCCGAAGGCCAGGCTGGCCTGCATCTGCCGTTGCGCGTAGCCGAGGTTGAGGCGGTCCAGGCAGGCGACCGCGTAGCACAGCATCAGCAGCGGCAGCAGGCGCCAGCCGACCTTGCGGTAAATGGCGTCCATGCCGGCGGCGCCGCGCAGGTGCAGTACGGTGGCGGAAGGGGTCTGCATGCAGACGATATTATCCGCACGTTTTTGCTTAGGCAAGCTTTAGCGGCGCGCGGCGGAACGCAAAACAACAGTGCGCCAAATAGTGCGCCCGCGCCTGCGGCGGATCAGGCCGCCGCCGCGCCGGAGCCGCTGGCGTAGATGCGGGCGCGGCGCGGACGCAGCTCCGGCTGGGTGGCGGCGCCGTTGTCCTCCTGCGCCAGGAACTGGCTGCCGATCTCGAACCACTCCTCGCTGGAGATCACCTTTTGCGCCAGCGGCAGCAGTTCCTGTTCTTCCTTGTCGAGGCGCTTGAGCAGGTTCTGGCAGTACAGGTCCACCGTGCGGCACAGGAACTTGCCTTGCGAGGCGCTGCGGCGCATGGCGCGGCGCAGGCACTTGTGCACCGCGTTGAGCATGGCGCCGCCGAGGCGGCTGAGCGATTCGAGGTCGTTGATCAGGGCGCCGCAGCTGGCGTCGGCCGCGCGCACGGCCGGCATCAGGCAGGCCTCGACCTTGCGCTGGTGGCGCGTTTCGGCAAAGGTGGTCAGTTCCTTGAGCTGGGACTCGATGAACACAGGATCGATTTCCTGCGGGCGGCGCGCGATCGCCTGCACGTACTGCAGCAGGCGCGCGATGAAGTGGCGTTCTTTCTTTTGTTCGATGGATAGTGTCAATAAGACATAGGTGGCAGTAAGCATAACGTTTCCCGTATTTCGTCTGACTTCGGCTGCGCGGCAAGCGTTGGATGGCGGACGCGCCCGAGGTGGAGACTGCTACCTTAGCGCCGTGGCGGGCTCATTCAACGTCGATTTACAATTGTTCACAACTGGTTGTGTGGCAATAACAGTATCGAAACAAGATCGCGAAGATTACCGGCGGGGAAAACGAATGTACGCATGTCAAGCCGGTCGTGAACATGCGTACTCTTCCTGGCTGAGTGGGAAATTATGCACCTTTTTTGCTCGCGAAAATACGTGTTTTATTGCGTCGATCAAAAAATATTTTGTATCGGTCCCGGCGATTTTTCGCGGCGGCCAAATTATTGCGATGCGGTATCCGGAAAGCAACGCTCGGCTTGCCGGTCCTGGTGTAAGGTGGGGTTGCTCGGCATTTGCCGATCGATGTGGACGGGGGAGCAATGAAAAAATTCATCGCCTTAACAGCCATCGGCGCCGCGCTGCACGCCACGGCGGCGCAGCCGGCAACCACCATACAACTGGCCAGCCTGGAGTGGATGCCTTTCAGCGGAGCGACCTTGCCCGGCGATGGCTTGTCCGGCACCGTCGTCGCGGAGGTGGAGAAGCGCCTGGGCAACAACGTCAAGGTCAAATATTTCGAGTGGAAGGAAACGGTCGCCAAGGGCGAGTCCGACCCCGAGTATGCGGGCTATTTTCCGGTGTATTACACGGCTGAACGGGCGGAGAGCAAATGCTACTTGTCCCAGCCGATCGGCAAGAGCGAGACCGGGATCGGCTACCTGAAGGAGACGCCGGTGCTGTGGAAAAAAACCAGCGACCTGGCGGCGTTCAAGATCGGCGTGGTGGAGGGCTACGCCAACAGCGCCGAGTTCGACGCCGCCGTGAAGCAGGGCAAGCAAGCGGTGGAGGTGGTCAGCAGCGATACCAACAACGTCCGCAAGCTGGTCGGCAAGAAAGTGCCTGGGATCGTCATCGACAGGCTGGTGCTGCGCTACCTGACCCTGCACACCGGCGCCAGGGACAGCGTGATGTTCAGCGACCATCTGCTGACGGAAAGCACGCTGCACGTCTGTTTCCGCCGTTCTCCCGCCGGCAAGGCGATGCAGGAGGCGTTCGACGCCGAGTTGAAAAAGGTCGACACCGCCAAACTCGAAGCGGCCTACCTGAAGCGCCTGGAAGCGGGCGCCAAGTAAGTCTCGATCAACGTGGCGGGGGGAATCATGCACCTGAACTGGACCAGGGTTTTTCGGGGCGGCGCGTTGTGCGCGGCTGCGCTCGCCTGCGGCGCGGCCTGCGGCGAGGACGCGTTGCACATCGGCGGCGCGATACGGTTTAACTACGTCTACAAGAACTGGCAGCCCGACCATCCGCACGGCTTCTTCGGACTGGACACGGCGCGCCTGGACGTCAACTACGACGATGGCCGGTGGCTCGGTTCGGGCCAATATCGCTACAACGATTTCCCGCAGGGGCAGGGCGACTACACCGAGCATTTCCTGCACCACGGCTGGGTCGGCATGCGCTTCGAGGACAAGAGCACCGTGCACGTGGGGCTGGATAAAATCCCGTTCGGCCTGCTGCCCTTCGCCTCCAACAACTTCTACGAATCGATGGCGTTCTACACCGGCCTCGAGGACATGTATGACCTGGGCGTGACCTACGCCAGCAAGCCCGGCGCGCTGGAATGGCAGCTCGGCTTCTATCCGCGCGACGGCGGATCGTACGGCGGGAGTTCCAACACGGCCGGGGCGTCGAACCGCTACTCGTTCAACATCGTCGCGGACGACGACGCGCAGGGCTACGCCACCGGGCAAAAGGACAGCGAGCGCAACACGTTGGCCGGGCGCGCCGCGTGGCACTTCGGCGCCGGCGACAAACAGGAGCTCGGCCTGTCCGGCCTGAGCGGCGAGATACGCAACGGCGCCGGCGAACACTCGCGCCGCAACGCCGTCGCCGTCCACTACAAGGGGGCGTTCGGCCCCGTCGGGGTGATGCTCGAAGCCCTGCGCTACAGCTACCACACGCGGCACGCGCCGGGCCAGACCTACGGCGGCCTGGACCCGAACAGCTTCGTGATGCTGGGCGCGTTCGGCTATCCCTATCCGGTGGCGGCCAAGGGCGACATCCTGGTGGCCAACCTCAGTTATGACATCCCGGGATCGGTGGGGCCGTTCAGCGGCTTCAAGCTCTACAACGACTACAGCGTCCTGACCAAGCGCGTCGGCAACTACAAGGACTCGCAACAGAACGTGACCGGGCTAAGCTTCTCCGCCGGCAAATGGTATTTCTACGCCGACTACATGCTGGGCCGGCACCAGCCGTACATGGGGCCGGATTTTGGTGGATTGGGCTCGACTTCCAGCAGATATGATAGTGTCACCCATCGGGTCAATCTGCAGGCCGGATACTACTTTTGATTTTCCGAGCCTGGAGATGGAACAATGCGTGGTGCGGCGATTGTCCTGTGGTGGTTGCTCGGCCTGTCTTTTGCCGGACTGGCCCGGGCGGAAACGGTCACCATCGCCACCGGCGAATTTCCGCCGTGGACCAGCGAAAGCGCGCGCTACGGCGGGTTCGTCAACCGCGTGGTCGCGGCCGCGTTCGCGCGGGTGGGGATCGACGTCAAGTTCACCTACATGCCGTGGAAGCGCGCGGAAGCCGAGACCAGGGTGGGACGCTACGACGCCAGCGCGTTCTGGTTCGCCAGCCAGGACAGCGAGGTCGACTTCATTTTGAGCGACCCGATCTCCAGCCACAAGGAGGTGTTTTTCCATCTGAAGTCCAGGCCCATCCCCCGCTGGGAGACCTTGTCCGATCTGCACGCCATTAAAATCGGCGCCACCCTGGGGTACACCTACACCGGCGAATTCTGGACGCTGGCGCATGACGGCAAAATCAATGTGGAGGTGGCCGCCCGCGATGTGCTGAACCTGAAAAAAGTGGCCATCGGCCGGATCGACGCCTTTCCCATCGATGAGATGAGCGGATGGCTGCTGCTGTCCAATCCCAAGCTGTTTCTTCCCGGGGTCAAGAACATGTTTGCGACGGAGGCGCGGCCCTTGCGCGCGACGTCCGGCTACCTGCGCTTCCCCAGGCGCCAGCCGCGCACTGCCCGTCTGCTGGCGAAATTCAATGCCGGCCTGCTCGCACTCAAGAACGACGGCAGCTACGACCGGTATTTGCAGGACCTGATTGCCGGCGCATATTGACCGGGCGGCCGGCGCGCCGCCCGATGCTTGCGCTTTCCTTATGCCGCGCGCGGTTCGCCCAGGTAGATGCTGCGCGGAGCGCCGAAGCCCTGCTTGACCTGGTGCGCGGTGTCGTCGGTGAGCACCTCGTCGTGGCCCGCCTCCAGCGCTTCCATGATGGCGCGGGCGATGTCGGCCGGCGCCGACTTCGGCGCGTCGACGCCGTTGGTCATGTCGGTGTCCATATAGCCCATGTGGGCGCCCAGCACCTGCGTGCGTTGCGCGTGCAGCTCGCCGCGCAGGCCGTTGGTCAGCGCCCACGCGGCCGCCTTGGACACGCTGTAGGTGCCGCTGGTCGGCAGCGTGAACCAGCTGAGCGCGGACAGGATGTTGACGATGGCGCCGCCGCCGTTGCGCGCCAGCGCGGGGGCGAAGGCCTGGCTGAGCGCCATCGGGCCGTACAGGTTGGTGTCCAGCTCGGCGCGCAGCGCGGCGGCCGCGTCCGCCGCGCCCACGGTGCTGCCGGTGAAGATGCCGGCGTTGTTGATCAGGATGGTCAGGTCGGGGATGGCTTGCGCGGCGGCGGTGATGTCGGCCGGGTTGGTGACGTCGAGCTTGATCGGCGTGACGCCCGCCAGGGTGACGGAGGCGGGATTGCGCACACCTGCGTACACCTTGCGCGCACCGGCGGCCAGCGCGGCTTGCGCCAGCGCGTTGCCCAGGCCGCGGTTGGCGCCGGTGATGAGGATGACTGCGTCTTTCAGTTTCATGGTGTTTCCTTTCGGTGAGAAATGATATAAAACAATATGACCGGTCATCTTAAATCCCGGCCAAAAAAAACCGCGTCACAACAGGATGCGGTTCAAAACCATGTCGGCATAGCGGTCCAGCGGAGCGCGGTTGTGAGCGGCCTTCGCGCGCAGCACCGCGCCCTGCCAGGCGTCGATGATGAAATGGGCCAGCTCCAGCGCCGGCTGCGGGGCGGCCACGCTGCCGTCGCGCTGGGCCTCGGCGATCACCGCCGCCAGGCGTTCGGCCCAGCCGTCGAAATTGCGGCACAGCGACTCGCGCACGGCCGGGATCTGGGCCGACAGCTCGGCGCTGAAGTTGCCCAGCATGCAGCCACGGTTGTAGTCGGTGGCGGTGTTGAAGCCGATCAGCAGGTCGAAGTACTGGCGCAGCCTCTCTTTGGGCGGCAGGCTGCGGTCGTCCAGCACGGCGCGGTAGCCGGCGGCGTCCTCGACGTAGCGTTCCAGCACCTCCACCCCCAGCGTTTCCTTGCTGGCGAAGTGGTTGTAGAACGAGCCCTTGGGCACGCCGGCAGCCTCGGTGATGTCCTGCACGCTGGTGGCGTTGAAGCCCTTGCTGTGCAGCAGATCCAGGCCGGCGGCGACGAGTTGTTGTTTGACGTTAGGTTTAGCCATGCCTCAAATATGACCGGTCGTCTCAAAATAGTCAAGATTTATTTTAGTTATCAATATATGATGTCAATACATTAATCATAATTTCTTTACAAGGATTTTGACTATGAATTTCAAACAATCCTGGGTATTGGGTGGCCTCTGTGCCGGGTTGCTCGCTGGTTGTGCTTCCACCACCGACACCAGCGACGCCGCGCCGGCGCAAGCGTCGGCCGCCACGACCTGTCGCGGTTCCGAGCCCACCACGGGCACGTCGATCCGCCGCCGCGATTGTTCGACGGACGCGAAAATCGTCAATGCCGAGGACGTCAAGAGCATGCCGCGCAACAGCATCGGCACCAAGTAAGGCGCGGCGATATCCGCTCATTCAAGTATCGGCAAGTAACAAGGGCATAACTGTTTTGCTTGCTGCACTGCGATCTTGGTATCATGCCGGCAGCCGGCCACCAGCCGGTATTTTTCTTATAACGTCGGAGATCACCGAATGAGATTATCACTGCTGCTGCTGGGAACCGCTGTCGCGGCCTCCAGCGCCACCGCCGCGCCGCGCGGTTTCACCGTTGAGGACATGGTCAAGATGGAGCGCGCAGGCAGCCCGGTGCTGTCGCCGGACGCTTCCCGCATCGTCTACACGGTCCGTTCCACCAACATGGACAAGAACCGCGGCAACACCCAACTGTGGATGCTGGACCTGCGCGCGCCCAAGGCCGCGCCGGTGCGCCTGACCCAGGCCGACGCCAGCAGCAGCGATCCAGAATGGTCGCCGGCCGGCGACGCCGTGTACTTCCTGTCGGCCCGCTCCGGCTCGCAGCAGGTGTGGCGCCTGCCGCTGGCCGGCGGCGAGGCGGCGCGCGTGACCGACCTGCCGCTGGACGTGGAGAACTTCCGCCTGTCGCCGCAGGGCGACCGCCTGGCGCTGAGCCTGGCCGTGTTCCGCGACTGCGCCGACCTGGCGTGCAGCAAGGCCCGCCTGGACGCGCAGGGCAAGGTCAAGGCCAGCGGCAAGGTCTACGACAAGCTGTTCGTGCGCCATTGGGACACCTGGGCCGACGGTCGCACCAATGTGCTGTACGCGGCGCCGATCGACGCGACCGGCAAGGTCAGCGCGCAGCCGGTCAGCCTGTCCGGCATGCTCGACGGCGACGTGCCGTCCAAGCCGTTCGGCGACCATGACGAGTACCACTTCAGCCCGGACGGCAAGACCGTGGTGTTCTCGGCCCGCATCGCCGGCAAGACCGAGGCGTGGTCGACCAACTTCGACGTCTACACCGTGCCGGCCGAGGGCGGCGCGGCCAGGAACCTGACCGCCGACAACCAGGCCTGGGACACCAAGGCGATCTACTCGCCCGACGGCAAGACGCTGGCCTACCTGGCGATGGACAAGCCCACCTTCGAGGCCGACCGCTTCCACCTGGTGCTGATGGACGTCGCCACCGGCAAGAAGCGCACCGTGGCCGACCACTGGGACCGCTCGATCGCCGACTATCGCTGGACCCCGGACGGCAAGACCCTGCTGGCCACCGCCGACGACATCGGCCAGCACCGCCTGTTCGCCATCGACGCCGCCAGCGGCAAGGTGGCGCCGCTGACCGGCAACGGCTACGTCAGCGGCTTCGACGTCGCGCACGACACCGTGGTCATGGCGCAGGCCAACCTGGCCTCGGGCGCGCAGCTGTTCAAGTTCAAGCTGGGCGGCACGGCCGACAAGGCGCAGCAGCTGACCACGCTCAACGCGCAGGCGCTGGCCGACGTCAAGTTCGGCGAGTACGAGCAGTTCTCCTTCACCGGCGCCAACGGCGAGACCGTCTACGGCCACGTGATGAAGCCATGGAACGCCCAGCCCGGCGTGAAATATCCGATCGCCTTCCTGGTGCACGGCGGTCCGCAGGGCAGCTTCGGCAACTCGTGGAGCTACCGCTGGAATCCGCAGGTGTACGCCGGCGCCGGCTACGCCACCGTGTTCATCGACTTCCACGGCTCGACCGGCTACGGCCAGAAGTTCACCGATTCGATCAGCGGCGACTGGGGCGGCAAGCCGCTGGAAGACCTGCAAAAAGGCCTGGCGGCCGCGGTGCAGAAGTTCCCGTGGCTGGACCGCGAGCGCAGCTGCGCGCTGGGCGCGTCCTACGGCGGTTACATGATGAACTGGATCGAAGGCAGCTGGCCGGACGGCTTCAAGTGCATCGTCAACCATGACGGCGTGTTCGACACGCGCGGCATGGCCTACGCCACCGAGGAGATCTGGTTCACCGAATGGGAAAACGGCGGCGCCTACTACGACGTGCCGGAACTGCACGAGAAGTTCAACCCGGCGCTGAAGGTGAAGAACTGGAAGACGCCGATGCTGGTGGTGCAGGGCGACCTGGACTTCCGCATCCCGACCACGCAGGGCCTGGGCACCTTCACCGCGCTGCAGCGGCGCGGCATCCCGAGCAAGCTCTTGATGTTCCCGGACGAGAACCACTGGGTGCTGAAGCCGGCCAACTCGGTGCTGTGGCACCACACGGTGATCGACTGGCTCGACACCTACCTGAAGAAATAATCAACCAGTTTAACAACGCAACGCCCGCAGCCCTTGCGGGCGTTGCCGCATTCAAGGAATATCCATGAAAAAATCCATGATCGTGGCCGCCGTCGCGCTGGCCTATGGCGCCGCGCAGGCCGCCGCCCCCGCCGCCAACGCCGCCGCGCCGCGCGCGGAAAACGCCTTCCTGTCGCAAGCCGACGCCGCCGCCCGTTCGGCGCGCGTGTCCAACGTCGACTACACGCTGGACTTCACGCTGACCGGCAAGGAGACCTTCTCCGGCACCACCACGCTGGCCTTCGACCTGAGCGACGCCAGCGCACCGCTGACCATCGACCTCGACAAGGCCAACATCGTCAGCCTGACCGTCAACGGCAAGGAAGTCGCGCCGCAGTACAACCAGTGGTTCATCACCATCGCCCCGGCCGACCTGAAGGCCGGACGCAACAGCGTCACCGTCAGCTACACGCGCCTGCACAGCACCAACGGCGAGGGCCTGCACCGCATGGTCGACCCGGTCGACCACCGCGTCTACACCTACTCGCACTTCGAGCCGGCCGCCGCGCACCAGATGTTCCCGGTGTTCGACCAGCCCGACCTGAAGGGCACGTATGAGATCACCGTCACCGCACCGGCGGACTGGGTGGTGTCGTCCACCAAGCGCGAGACCGGCATCCAGGACATCGGCAACACCAAGCGCTGGACCTTCCCGCGCACCAAGAAGCTGAGCTCGTACAACTTCGCCATGCACGCCGGCCCGTACAAGGTGTGGGAAGACCACAGCGGCCCGTATCCGCAGCGCCTGTTCGCGCGCCAGTCGGTGGCCGCGCAGGTGTCGCCGCAGGACTGGTTCAACTACACGCGCCGCGGCCTGGCCTTCTTCGACCGCTACTTCGGCGTGCCCTACCAGTTCGAGAAATACGACCAGCTGCTGGTGCCGGACTTCCTGTACGGCGCGATGGAAAACGCGGCGGCGATCACCTTCGCCGAGGGCCGCTTCCTGCACCAGGACGAGATGACTGCGGCGCAGAAGCAGAACCTGGCCGGCGTCATCATGCACGAGATGGCGCACCAGTGGTTCGGCGACCTGGTGACGATGAAGTGGTGGAACGGCCTGTGGCTCAACGAGAGCTTCGCCTCCTTCATGGGCACGCTGGCGACCGCCGAGTCGACCGAGTTCACCAACGCTTGGCAGGGCTTCTACTCGGGCGCCAAGCAGGGCGCCTACGTGCAGGACCAGCGCGTGACCACGCACGCGATCGAGACGCCGGTGCCGTCCACCGCCAACGCCTTCGACAACATCGACGCCATCACCTATTCCAAGGGCGCGTCGACCCTGAAGCAGCTGCGCCACCTGCTGGGCGAGGAAGTGTTCCGCCAGGGCGTGCACAACTACCTGGTCAAGTACTCGTACCAAAACGCGAAGCTGGACGACTTCATCGGCAGCCTGGGCGAGGCCGCGCACCGCGACCTGGGCGGCTGGACCAAGCAGTGGTTGTACGAGCCGGGCGTGAACACCATCGCGGCGGAATACAGCTGCGCCGCCGGCAAGATCAGCAGCTTCAAGCTGCACCAGAGCGCGCCAAGCAAGGCGATGCCGACGCTGCGCGAACAGCGTGTGCAGATCGGCCTGTTCAACCTGGGCGCGGATGGACTGGCGCTGAGCAAGAACGTGGCCGTCACCTACCAGGGCGCGGTGACCGCCGTGCCGGAACTGAAGGGCGCGGCTTGTCCGGACCTGGTCTATCCGAACTATCAGGACTGGGGCTATGCGCAGGTGCAGCTGGATAAAAAATCCTTCGCCACCGCGCAGTCCAGCCTGGGCAAGGTGGACGATCCGCTGCTGCGCTCGATGCTGTGGCAAAGCCTGTGGGACGGCGTGCGCGCCGCCAAGCTGCCGCTCAACGAGTTCCTGAAAGCCGCGCTGGCCAACGCGCCGGGCGAGAAGGATTACACGCTGCTGGGCGACATCACCGGCAAGATCCGCGCGTCCAAGGCTTACCTGGACAAGATGGGGCCGTCGGCCGCGGCCTACACGGCGCAGATGACGGTGCAGCTGGAGCAAATGGCCTTCGCCGCCGCCAACGCCGCCAGTGGCGACAAGAACTTCCAGCGCCGCTGGTTCGCGACCTACCTGGACGTGGCCAGCAGCCCGGCCGCGCTGGCGCAGCTGGCCGATATCCTGGCCGGCAAGCTGGTGGTGCCGGGGCTGAACGTCAGCCAGGACGTGCGCTGGGATATCGTCAACCGCCTGAACCGCTACGCCTATCCGGGCGCGGCGGCCTTGCTGGCGGCCGAACAGGCGCGCGATCCGTCCGACAGCGGCCAGGCCGCCGCGCTGTCGGCCGCCGTGGTGCAGCCGGATGCCAAGGTCAAGGCCGAATGGCTGGCCAATATCGCCGACCTGCAAACCAAGCTGCCGTTCTCGAAGGTGCGCCGGGCGATGGAGAGTTTGTATGCGCCGGAGCAGGGGGCGTTGAGCGAGTTGAGCGCGGCGCAACGCCTGGCGCAGCTGGGGCAGGTCGACAAGGCGGCCGGTCCGGTGTTCATGCGCGCGTATGCCAACACGATGATTCCGGCCAATTGCACGCCGGCCAGCGTGCAGCGCTTGCAGGGGGCGATCGGCAAGTTGAAGGACTTGTCGGCCGGCACCCGGCGCGCGCTGCTGGTGACGCATCAGGAAGACGAGCGTTGCGTGGCCATCAAGAAGGCGATGCCCCTCAATTAGTGTTCTGCACGCAGTGGCCGGCGCGGCAGACTGCGCCGGCATCCACTGCCATCATGCAGTTCGACAGCACATGGCCGCGCTTGTCCTCCTCGACGCGGGCGGCGGCGTGCTGCGCCACCAGCTGCTTGAGCCTGGCGCCATCCTGCGCGCGGTCCGACCACGCGATGTAGCGCTCCGGCCCGCCGCAAGCCTTGGCGCCGACGGCGATGGTGTGGCATTGGCTGTCGCGGTCGCAGCCGGTGTCGGCGTTCTGGGCTTCGATTTTTTGCCACAGCGACGCCGCGTTCGTGTTGGCGGGCGGCGCGCTTTGGCAGGCGGCGGCGATCAGCATCAGCGCGCCGACGGCGGCCAGGCGCAGGGGGAGGAGAGAGGTTTTCATCGCCACATCATGTGCCTGTTCCCCATGTTTTACAAGCGTTCTCCGAGGCGTGCCTTGCGCGCCATGCCGTCCGGGCCGAACAGGATGACGAAATCGGCATAATGCGGCTGGCCGTCGGCGGTGCGCCGCAACGACGGATAGCGGTAGCGCCACTCTTGGTAGCCGCTGTCGAAACGGACCACGCTGGCCTCGCCGAGCGCCGCCTGCATATGCTGCATGCTGCGGTGGTCGTCGGCCACGGCGATGTCGGCCGCGACTGGCGGATCGTCCTGATAACTCAATTCCAGCAGCGTGTCGTCGGACCAGTTGCGGTCCCACAGCGGCGCGTAGAAGCTGCGGTCCAGCAGCACCTGGCAATCGCAGAAGGGCAGCGTGGCCGGCGTCTGCGTGCCGTCGGCGAACAGCATGTCGAACGGCAGCGTCTCGCTGCGCGCGCCGTCGTGCAGCGTGACGGCGAACAGCGGCCGTTCGCTGAAGAACAGGTAGTTGCCTTGCGGCGAGGAGCAGACCCGGTCGGGGTCGGCGAACAGCTCGCCCAGCCAGGCAAACATCCGCGCATTGTTCGACACCAGGCCGGCCTGCATGCCGACCAAACACTCCAGCCGCAGATCGCCCAGCCGCCGCATATTGGCCGGCACGCCGGGACTGCGCACCTGCGCGCGCCAGGTCAGCGTGCTGGTCTTGCTGCTGGCGATGAGGGCCGCGTCCTCCTTCAGCGCCTGGTCGTTGAGCGGCAGCGTGAAGGTGTGGTCGGGCGCCACCGCGACCGGCAGCGACAGCGTGTCGCCAACCACGCGCAGCGTGATGCCGTCGAGCCGCGTGGTGGGCAGGCGCGGCAGCAGTTCGAAGCGCAGCGTGGCTTGCGGCGCCAGCGCGTGGTCGCGGTCGAAGCGCTGCATGCCGGCGATCATCTTGCGGTAGGACTTGTCGACCGGGTCGCGCGTGGCCGTGACCGTCACGCGCGGCGGTTCGGCTTGCTGGGCATGCGCGGCGCCGGCCAGCGCCGCAGCCAGCAGCCAGACGTGGACTCGATTGCGCATCGCCGTTCCTTCCGGCTAAAACCTAATGGTAGAGGCTTGCACGCCACGGCGGCGCACCGCTGGTTGACGGTTCAGCGGCCTGTCACCGGCGCCGCATCCACGCGTGTGGCGGCGGGCCGCTCCGTGGACGGCTGGCTGATCTTCTGCTGTTCGATCCAGCGCAGCAGCTCGCGGCCGAACACGCGGGTGCGGGCGGTGTCGAGCTGGCGTTTCTTGTAGGCGTCGTGGCTGGCCGGGCCGGTCAGGCTGCGCTGGTAGCTGGCCTCGTCCATCAGCTGGATCTCGTATTCGAAGAAGAAGCCGACGTCGTAGTCCTGCTCCGGTCCGGCGTCGAGCTGCTGCACGTGGATCATCTTGCGCACCGTCACCTGGATGCTGTTGAAGCCGCTGCCGCTGTGCGGATTGTCGCAGCGCGTTTGCGGCTGCGCCAGCTCGGCCAGCTCGGCGTCCATGGTTTGCAGCAGCGCGGCCGGGTACTCGTCGCTGTGCTCCAGCCGGGCGCGGTACTTGGTGAAGATCTGCTTGGCCGCCTCCAGGTCCAGCAGCGTGTTGCGGGTGCGTTCGGCGTCGACGTTGGTGATCGACAGCAGGTGCGCGCGCTGCAGCGTGCGCAGCGCCAGCAGGCATTCGAAGCGGGTGGCGAACACCAGCCGCACGCCGAGGTGGTCGAAGATGTCGGCCGCCAGGTAGGCGGCCTTCTGCAGCAGCTTGAGCAGGATGCTGTTGCGGCCCTTGTTGTCCTTGCGGTCGTAGTGCAGCATCGGCAGGCACACTTCGCCGTCGGTCAGGTAGTGGCGCTCGCCGTCGTGGCGGATCACCTCGTCGAGCGTGCCGAACACCTGGGCGCGGATGGCGTGGAAGTGGCGCAGCTTGAGGTTGTTGTCGATGTAAAAAATCCCGTGCATCACCTTGAGCACCGCGCACGACCACATGCGCCGCACGTCCACGTGCTGGCCGCGCAGCGAGGCGTACACCAGCAACTGCAAGGGGTCGTCGGGATGGGCGACCTCGTGCGGGATCAGCGCGGCCTGTTCCGGCGCCAGGAAGCTGTGCAGGATGAAGTCGACCGCCTCGCGGTGGGCGCGGCGTATCAACCCCGCTGTGGCGGGCTGGTCCAGGTCGAAGCCGTATTCGCGCACGAACTGCCGGGCGTCGTGCAGGTTGCGCAAGGCCAGCGCGCCCAAGTCGATCGCCGACACGCCGTTGGCGATCGCGTTGAGATAGCTCCAGTTGAGCGAGAACTTGCCCCCGCTCTTGAGCGAGGCTTTGAGTTCGGACATGGCATCAGTCACAGGCTGTGATGATTCAGTATCGCAGCCCATTTGCCCAGCGTCAATGCTGCACCGCCGCACCGCTTGGTTGGCAAAATCCTTGGGGATTAAGGTCCACATTCGGTAAGTAACGAGGAACGGGAGCTGTTGCGCTCCCTAACTGTTATTGCGGTTGACGTTGAACCCAGTCATGGAAGTTTTGTACAAACGTGATCTTCCCGGATTGGAAAAAGATCGATATCGTGTAATCCACCTTTAAGATCGCGGGCAAACATCGTCCCTCGCTATCGGTGTGATAGACCAGAGAGAAGTTTACGGTTTTCATACCGGGAAGATTGATTTTTTCTGCAGTGCCTTCTACCTTGGCCACCGTTCCATTCGCCGAATCGAACCATATGTTCGCTGTGATCGGGAACTTGCCGTTGATAAAGCGGGCGTGGACCTGGTAAACGCTTAGCACCCTGCCTTCCTCCATTGTTTCCCCCAACGAAACGATGGAATCGGGCGTTTGAAATAGTTCCTCCGGCTTATCCGCAAAACGTGTGGCCAGCGACAGGTCCAGAGCCGCCATTTTATAAGCGCGCCGGCTCGCTTCGTCGTCGCCGTCCAGCTGCCGCGATGCCTCCCCATTTTTATTCCATTGTCGAACACGCGTCGTGTATTGTCCCGTTTGAGGGACCTTGTCCCCAAGGACTTCAAATGAAGAGGAGATTTCGGCGGCCGCCAGACCAACATTTCTGTGCAGTTGAGTCTGCAGCAATTCCCAAGATTTCATTGGGTCTTGGGCTCGCGCAACTGCGCTTTGGACCGTGGATGTGGACATTATGCCTCCCCAAAATACGGAACAAATGATTAATGACCGTGGCATGTACTTTTCAGCAGAGTTCATTTTGGAAATGTCCGCATTCAAGGTTGATCGGTTTATGCCCCCAGATTTTCTGGGGGCATAAATTACTTACGGATCAGCCATCTAGCCCTTATAGAGAGCTAATGAACCTCACGACCGCCACCAGAAACTCGAGAAAGCTCATCAGAAAATTTGAAAGGACAGGCACTGCTGCACCTACGATTGACTCAACCATGATAATTCTCCCTTCGTATAAAAACACCGCCGAGGCCCGGCGGAGGCATCCCATAACATGGGTTAGGAATTCATGGGTACGCGCAGCTGGGACTGCGCGCTTCTTTTCGAATTATGGTTTTAAGTGTAGGCGAAGTGGATGTTAAAAATTCTGATTTTCAATATTAGTTGAGTTCTGTCAATTTATTCAATACTCGTTCGTTTCGAGTTTTCAGTTTTCAGAACAGCTACGCAAACCGCTATTTATCAATACAATAAGTTGACCTTATTTGAATCCATGGAGTCCGCATGTCCTTCCTGATTGTTCTTGCCGCACTCGTGTTCCTGATGCTGGCCGCCTATCGCGGCTACAGCGTGATCCTGTTCGCGCCGGTGGCGGCGCTGGGCGCCGTCCTGCTGACCGATCCCGGCGCGGTGGCGCCGGTGTTCAGCGGCATCTTCATGGAGAAGATGGTCGGCTTCGTCAAGCTGTACTTCCCGGTGTTCCTGCTGGGCGCCGTGTTCGGCAAGCTGATCGAGCTGTCCGGCTTTTCCGAGTCCATCGTGGTGGCGGCCATCAAGTACATCGGCCGCTCCCGCGCCAACGCCGTCATCGTCGCCGTGTGCGCCTTGCTCACCTACGGCGGCGTGTCGCTGTTCGTGGTGGTGTTCGCGGTCTACCCCTTCGCTGCCGAGCTCTACCGTCAGAGCAACATCCCCAAGCGCCTGATGCCGGGCGCGATCGCGCTGGGCGCGTTCTCGTTCACCATGGATTCGCTGCCGGGCACGCCGCAGATCCAGAACATCATCCCCACCACCTTCTTCAAGACCACCGGCTGGGCCGCGCCGTGGCTGGGCGTGATCGGTTCGCTGTTCATCCTGGTGGTCGGCCTGAGCTTCCTCGAATGGCGCCGCCGCGCGGCCATGGCCGGCGGCGAGGGCTACGGCGCCAGCGCCGCCAAGGAGGCCACGCGCGCCGCCAGCGCCGGCCTGCCGCATCCGCTGCTGTCGGTGGCGCCGCTGATCCTGGTGGGCGTGGCCAACTTCGTGCTGACCAAGCACATCCCCGGCTGGTACGGCGAGAGCTATGCGCTGACCACGGAGGCCCTGCCCGGCCTGCACGCGCCGGTGGCGGTGCCGATCAAGACCGTCATCGGCATCTGGGCGGTGGAGGGCGCGCTGTTGATGGGCATCCTGCTGGTGGTGGCCACCGCGTTCGGCCGCATCCGCAGCAGCTTCGCCGAGGGCACCAAGGCGGCGGTCGGCGGCGCGCTGCTGGCGGCGATGAACACCGCGTCGGAGTACGGCTTCGGCGGGGTGATCGCTTCGCTGCCGGGCTTCCTGGTGGTCAGCGACGCGCTGCGCAGCGTGCCCAATCCGCTGGTGAACGCGGCGGTGTCGGTGAGCTCGCTGGCCGGCATCACCGGCTCGGCCTCGGGCGGCATGAGCATCGCGCTGGCGGCCATGGCCGACACCTTCGTCAAGGGCGCGCAGGCGGCCAACATTCCGCTGGAAGTGCTGCACCGGGTGGTGGCGATGGCCAGCGGCGGCATGGACACGCTGCCGCACAACGGCGCCGTGATCACGCTGCTGGCGGTCACCGGGCTGACGCACCGCGAATCGTACAAGGAGATCTTCGCCATCACGCTGATCAAGACCACGGCGGTGTTCTTCGTGATCGCCGTGTACTACCTGACCGGCCTGGTGTGACGGCTCAGCCGGCGCGCCGGCGTTGCGCCTGCGCGGCCTCGGGTCGCGCGGGCCGGCGGCCCAGCACCTTGTACAGCCAGACGCCGCACACGGCCATGGCGATCAGCAGCAGTTGACTGAACCCCGGCAGCGCCACGGCCAGCTTGCCGAGCAGGCCCGGCTTGATGGCGCCGCCGCCGGCCGCCAGCGTCGCCAGGTCGTAGGCGGCCAGCCGGTCGGTCCTGGCGTCGAAGTCGGTGTAGCGCCGGCCCGCCGTGAAGGCGGCGGCCGCGGCCACCTGGTGGATCCCGCGCTTGACCTGCTCGAACTGGTTCATGCCGGCCACGCCGTTGAGCACCAGCGCGCCCTCGCGGCCCAGCAGGCGGACGTTGTAGCTCAGGCCGTTCTCGTTGCTGCCCTCGGTGTGCAATTCCTTGGCCCACGACAGCTGGTGCCGGGCGCGGTCGTAGCGCGGCGGCTCGGCCCAGCCGATCAGCGTCATCGCCGCGTAGCCCTGTTCGCGGCGCGCGGTGTTGCGGTCGGCCACCGCCTCCTTCATCTGCGCCAGCAGGCCGGCGTAGTCGGCGCCGGTGTCGTCGTCGCGCACGTGGCCGTCCTGCTCATATCCGATGATCACGCCCCAGCCGGCGGCGCCCAGCAGATCGACGCCGGCCGGCACGATCATGCCCAGGGTCGGCGGCCCCGGCGGATTGCCCCAGCTGTCGACCAGCACCTTGCGGGCCTCGGCCGGATCCAGGTAGCGCAGCTGCGGCGGCAGGTCCAGCGTGGCGACGCCGCCCGGCAGCGTGACCTTGCCGGCCATGGCGCGCAGGCCGTCCGGCGTGGAGGCGGCGCCGGCCAGCAGGGGCGGGCACAGGATCAGGCACAACAGGGCGGTCAGCGTGCGGCGCATCGTCACTCCTTGCTAGAAAAGCCATATCCTACAGGAAAGTATTGCGTATTTGGTAATTATTTTCGATAGTACGACGTTTGGCGAAAACGGGACGCGCGGTAGGCCCCGGCGTGATTGCCGCGTAGTTGATTTCATGTCAGTATTGCCTCGCTGTTCAATTAAAAAAATTACGGAGACAGATTTGAAAAACACCCTCTTCATTTGTTCGCTGCTTGCCGCCGCCACCGCACAGGCGGGCAGCGGTCCGGAGTTCGACGCCAAGCATTTGTCGCAAGACGTCAAGGTGCTGGCATCGGACGAGTTCGAAGGTCGCGGCCCGAACACGGCCGGCGAGACCAAGACCGTGGCCTACCTGATCGAGCAGTTCAAGGCGGCCGGCCTGCAACCGGCGGGCGACCTGCTCAAGGGCCAGAAGACCCAGCGCAGCTGGACCCAGGACGTGCCGCTGGGCCGTTTCGAGATCAAGGGCCCGGTCAAGCTGGTGGTCAGCGACGGCAACACCCGGCAGGAACTCAAACAGGGCGACGACATGGCCGTGCGCGCCGCCATGAACGGCAGCCGCCAGGTCGACTTCCGCAACGCGCCGCTGGTGTTCGTCGGCTACGGCGTCAACGCGCCCGAGCGCAAGTGGGACGACTTCAAGGGCTTCGACCTGCGCGGCAAGCTGGCGGTGGTGCTGATCAACGATCCCGACTTCGAGACCGGCGTCGGCGACTTCGGCGGCAAGGCCATGACCTACTACGGCCGCTGGACCTACAAGTACGAGGAGATGGCGCGCCGCGGCGCGCTGGGCACCATCATCGTGCACGAGACCGCGCCGGCCTCCTACGGCTGGGCCACGGTGAAGAACTCCAACACCAACGTCATGTACGACATCGTGCGCAAGCAGCCGGCGTCGGCCCACGCGCCGATGGAGGCGTGGATACAGCGCGACCTGGCGGTCGACCTGTTCAAGCGCGGCGGCCAGGATTTCGAGGCGCTCAAGAAGCTGGCGCAGACCCGCGCCTTCAAGCCGGTGCAGCTCAAGGGCGTCAACCTGAGCGCCAGCTACGCGGTGGACGCGCAGACCATCGTGTCGAAGAACGTGGCCGGCCGCGTGGTCGGCAGCACCGCGCCGGAGCAGACCGTGATCTACAGCGCGCACTGGGACCACCTGGGCGTCGGCCTGCCGGACGCCAAGGGCGACAAGATCTACAACGGCGCGGTCGACAACGCCACCGGCATCGCCGCCCTGCTGGAGCTGGCGCGCGCCTACGGCAAGGCGCCGGCGCCGCAGCGCAGCGTGGTGTTCCTGGCCGTCACGGCCGAGGAGAAGGGCCTGCTCGGCTCCGAGTACTACGCGGCCTATCCGCTGTATCCGCTGGCCGAGACGGCCGGCGTGATCAACATGGACGCGCTCAGCCCCTACGGCCCGGCGCGCAACTTCACGATCTCCGGCAGCGCCAAGCTGGACCTGCTGGACCAGCTGATCGCCAAGGCCAGGCAGATGGACATGGCGTACGCGCCCGATCCGAAGCCCGAGGCGGGCCACTTCTTCCGCTCCGACCACTTCCCGTTCGCCAAGCGCGGCGTGCCGGCGATCTCGTTCGGCTCCGGCGACGACTGGATCGACGGCGGCCTGGCCGCCGGCCGCAAGGCGGAGGAGGACTACAACACCAACAACTACCACCAGCCGTCGGACGAGTGGAGCGCCAACTGGCCGTTCACCGGCATGGCGCACGACCTCGGCCTGTTGTATGGCCTGGGCCGCGACCTGGCCGATTCCAACGCCTGGCCGAACTGGGCGCATGACGCGGAATTCCGCGCCACCCGCGACGCCAGCTCGGCGCGCCGCAAATAGTCGCCAATTTAATTAAAAGGCAATAGAATACCTGCGCACCTGCTATAAAGCCGGTGCGCTTTTTTTTGCAGCCTGCCATTCCCCATCAAGGAGATCCGCATGACCCTGTCCTTCCGCCGCACCATCCTCGCGGCCTCGATCGCGCTGGCCACCGCCGGCGGCGCGCTGCACGCCGCCGAGCCGGCCAAGTCCGCCAAGTCCGATATCGCCATCCCCGACATCCCGTACACCAAGTTCGTGCTGAAGAACGGCCTCACCGTGCTGGTCCACGAAGACCACAAGACGCCGGTGGTGGCGGTCAACACCTGGTACCACGTCGGCTCGAAGAACGAGAAGCCCGGCAAGACCGGCTTCGCCCACCTGTTCGAGCACCTGATGTTCAGCGGCAGCGAGCACTTCAACGAGGGCACCTTCATCAACGCCATGGAGCGCATCGGCGCGACCAGCCTGAACGGCACCACCAACACCGACCGCACCAATTATTTCGAGAACGTGCCGACCTCGATGCTGGACTACACGCTGTTCGCCGAGAGCGACCGCATGGGCCACCTGCTCGGCGTGCTGGACCAGAAGAAGCTGGACCTGCAGCGCGGCGTGGTGCAGAACGAGAAGCGCCAGGGCGAGAACCAGCCCTACGGCGTGGCGCGCCAGCTGCTGGCGGAGAACACCTGGCCGGCCGGCCACCCGTATTCGTGGACCGTGATCGGCTCGATGAAGGACCTGGACGCGGCCTCGATGAGCGACGTGCAGGAATGGTTCAAGACCAACTACGGCCCGAACAACGTGACCCTGGTGCTGGCCGGCGACATCACGCCGGAGCAGGCGCGCGAGAAGGTCGAGAAGTACTACGGCGAGATCCCGGCCGGCCCGCCGCTGGCGCGGCAGGAGGCGTGGATCGCCAAGCGCACCGGTACCCATCGCGGCACCGTGCAGGACCGCGTGCCGCAGGCGCGCGTCTACCGCGTGTGGAACGTGCCGGGCTCGAACACCGCCAACGAGCCGCTGCTGGACCTGGCCGCGCGCGTGCTGGGCGGCGGCAAGACCTCGCGCTTCTACAAGCGCCTGGTGTACAAGGACCAGCTG
Organism: Duganella sp. BJB1802; assembly: GCF_013369445.1. Classification (NCBI taxonomy): domain Bacteria; kingdom Pseudomonadati; phylum Pseudomonadota; class Betaproteobacteria; order Burkholderiales; family Oxalobacteraceae; genus Duganella; species Duganella sp. BJB1802. The sequence goes on from NZ_JABWEF010000010.1 coordinate 209,186, forward strand.
GCCACCAGTGCCAGCGCCAGCAACTACACGTCGGAGATCGCCGGCCAGTTCACGGTGGTGCTCAACGCGCGTCCCGGCGCCGACAGCCACAAGCTGGAACAGGCCGCCGACGAGGAGCTGCGCGCGCTGATGAAGTCCGGCCCCACCGCCACCGAGCTGGAGCTGGCCAAGACCGCCATCCTGGCCGACTTCACCCGCATCGTCGAGCGCGTCGGCGGCTTCGGCGGCAAGAGCGACATGCTGGCCACCTGCGCCACCTACACCGGCCAGCCGGACTGCTACAAGGATTACCTGAAGGCGGTCAAGGCCGCCACGCCGGCTGAAGTCAGGCAGGCCATGAACGCCTGGCTGGCCGACGGCGACTACGTGCTGGACGTGCAGCCGTACCCGACCGGCCTGTCCGCCACCGCCAAGCTGGACCGCAGCGCGCCGCCGGCGCTGGGCCAGCCCGAGTCGCTCAAGCTGCCGGCCATGCAGAGCGCCACGCTGTCGAACGGCCTGAAGGTGGTGCTGGCCGAGCGCCACAGCGCGCCGGTGGTCAACCTGTCGATGCTGATCGACGCCGGCTACGCGTCCGACGCGCAGGACCTGCCCGGCCTGGCCAACCTGTCGCTGCGCATGCTGGAGGAGGGCACGCCGACGCGCGGCGCGCTGAAGATCAGCGAGGAGTTCGAGGCGCTGGGCGCCGAGTACTCGGCCAGCAGCAACCTGGACGGCGCCTTCGTCCAGCTCAACGCGCTCAAGGCCACGCTGCCCAAGGCGCTGGAGGTGTACGCCGACGTGCTGCTGCATCCGGCCTACGCCCAGAACGAGCTGGACCGCATGAAGAAGGACCAGCTGGCGTCGATCGCGCGCGAGAAGTCCAATCCGCAATTGATGGCGCTGCGCGTGATGCCAAGCCTGATCTACGGTCAGGGCCACGCCTACAGCCTGCCGCTGACCGGCAGCGGCACCGAGGCGGCGGTGGCGCGCATAGGCCGCGACGACCTGGTCAAGTACCACCAGACCTGGTTCAAGCCGAACAACGCCACGCTGCTGGTGGTGGGCGACACCACGCTGGCGGAGATCACGCCGCTGCTGGAAAAAACCTTCGGCGGCTGGAAGGCCGGCGCGGTGCCGACGAAGAACGTGGCCCAGGTCGCGCCTGCCGAGAAGCCGGTGGTCTACCTGATGGACAAGCCGGGCGCGCTGCAAAGCGTGATCTACGCCGCGCAGCTGGCGCCGCCGCGCAACGCGCCGGACGCCGTGCCGCTGCAGGTGGTCAACAACATCTTCGGCGGCACCTTCAGCTCGCGCATCAATATGAACCTGCGCGAGGACAAGCACTGGTCGTATGGCGTGTACGCCGGCCTGCAGCCGGCGGTGGGCCAGCGCCTGTACCTGAGCACCTCGCCGGTGCAGACCGACAAGACCGGCGCGGCCTTGCAGGAGCTGGTGCAGGAATACGCCAACATCGCCGGCGCCAAGCCGATCACCGCGGCCGAGCTGAGCAGCGCGCAGGAAAACGAGACGCTGCGCCTGCCGGGTTCGTTCGAGACGTCCGGCCAGCTGGCCGGCGCCTACGGCACCATCCTGCAATACAAGCTGCCGGCCGACTACTACAACACCTTCACCGGCACGGTGCTGGCGATGACGCCGGAGCAGGCCAACGCGCTGGCGGCGCGCACCATCACGCCGGGCCGGTTGACCTGGCTGGTGGTGGGCGACCTCGGCAAGGTGGAGGCGAGCGTGCGCGCGCTGAACCTGGGCGAGGTGCGCAAGATCGACGCCGACGGCAAGCCGCTGCCTTAAGCGGCAGGGCGCCTCCGCGCCGGCGCATCCCCGCCGGCCCTGCGCGATCAGGGCCGGCGGGGATTTTTTTTCGCACGCGGCAAGGCCGCGGCCTGCTCCGCCGCCGGCCGATGCCGAAGCGCATATCGGGCGCGTTAAAAATGTGATTGGAGGGATTTTCGCCGCCGCCGTAGCATGGGATGAGAATCAAAACAAAAAAACCCTCAATCGCAATGGAGACAACCATGAAGCGTCTACTGTCATGCCTGGCCGTGCTGCTCTGCCTGGCCGGCCCGGCCTTTTCCGCGCGCGCCGCCATCACCATGAACACCAGCGTGCAATACAAGATCAAGAACGTCAACAGCGGCCTGGTGCTCGGCATCGACGGCGCCAGCCAGGCCGCCGGCTCCAAGGTGGTGCAATGGGCCGACAACGGCACCGCCGACCATCTGTGGCACTTCATGCCGATGGGGAATGGCCAGTACAACATCGAGAACATGCTGACGCACCAGGTGCTGGGCGTGGCCAACGCCGGCACCGCCGACGGCGCGCAGGTCATGCAGTGGGCCGACAACGGCACCAGCGACCATCTGTGGACCGTGACCCAGGCCGCCAGCGGCAACTTCCTGATCCAGAACGTCAACAGCGGCAAGTATCTGGAGGTGTTCCAGGCCAGTAACCTGAACACGGCCACCATCGACCAGTGGGGCTCGACCGGCTGCACCTGCCAGGAATGGCAGCTGGTGAACACGCAGACCAGTCCGTACCCGGCGCCGCGCGCCGTGAGCGGCGCCGGCATCTTCGTGCACGATCCGTTCATGCTGCGCGACGCCGGCGGCAAGTACTGGCTGTACGGCAGCCACCAGACGCTGGCCACTTCGACCGACCTCAACACCTTCACGCCGTACACCAGCTGCACCACCGCGCAGATGGGCGGCTACGCGCCGAACTGCCCGCCGATCGGGCCGGACTTCAGTTCGTGGAGCGGCCTGCAGACGCCCAAGGGATGGAACAACGGCGCCAACACCGACATCTGGGCGCCCAGCCTGCTGCTGGCGAACGGCACCTACTACCAGTACTACTCGATACCTTACCTGCCGAGCTCGGGCGCGGAGGCGGTGATCGGCGTCGCCACCAGCTCGGCGCCGCAGGGACCGTGGACCGACAAGGGCTTCGTCACCAAGTCGTGGACCAGCAGCACCAACGCGCCGCCGGCCGGCTTCACCAAAACCACCGACAACGCGATCGATCCGGCGCCGTTCACCGACGCCAGCGGCAACTGGTGGATGGCCTGGGGCTCGTGGACCGACGGCACCCATCTGATGCAGTTGAATCCCGCCACTGGCCTGCAGTCGACCACCAACACCACGGTGTACACGCTGGCCCAGCGGGGCTCGCCGACGTCGGCCGAGGAGGGCCCGTTCATCTACTACTACAACGGCTTCTACTATTATTTCGCGCCGATCAACGTGTGCTGCAGCAGCACCTCGCCGTACCGCACCATCGTCGGCCGCTCGACCAGCGTGACCGGGCCGTACGTGGACCGTGGCGGCGTCGCGCTGACCGCCGGCGGCGGCACCATCCTGCTCAGCACCCACGGCAACGTCATCGGACCGGGCGGCGGCAGCGTGTTCACCGACGCCGGCCACAACAACCGTCCCACCTTCGTCTACCACTACTACGACGGCAACAACAACGGCCGGCCCACGCTGGGCATCAACCCGCTCGGCTTCACCGCCGACGGCTGGCCGTACGTGATGGCGAACTAGAGGTAGCGCGCCAGCAGCGCGCGGTCCAGCGACGGGTCCAGTTCGATGCGCACGATGTGGCCGCTGCCCGGCGCCACCGTGATGTCGGCGCCGTCGTCGGCGCGCATGCGCGTCAGCGTCAGGTCGCGGTTGCCGCTAGGGTGGATCACCTCGATCCGGTCGCCCACCGCGAAGCGGTTCTTGACCTCGACCCTGGCCCAGCCGTCCTGCACGCCCAGCACGTCGCCGACGTACTGGCTGCGCTCGGCCTCGGAGGCGCCGCGCATGTAGTTCTGGTGCGCCTGCGTGTGGTGGCGCTGGTAGAAGCCGTCGGTGTAGCCGCGGTTGGCCAGGCCCTGCAGCTGGCCCAGCAGGCCGATGTCGAACGGCCGCCCGGCCACCGCGTCGTCGATGGCCTGGCGGTACACCTGCGCCGTGCGCGCCGCGTAGTACAGCGACTTGGTGCGGCCCTCGACCTTGAGCGAGGTGACGCCGATCTTGACCAGCCGCTCGATGTGCTCGACCGCGCGCAAGTCCTTGGAGTTCATGATGTAGGTGCCGTGCTCGTCCTCGATGATGGGCATCAGCTGGCCCGGCCGCTCGGCCTCCTCGATCAGGTAGGGCTGGTCGGCCAGCGGATGGCGCGGCTGCTGGTGCAGCGTCGACCACGGCCGGTTGGCTTCCTCCAGCGCCTGCTGGAACTGCAGCGGGATGACTTTCGTCGGCCCGAGGTCGCCGCTGGCGTCTTCAAAGGCCGGCTGCACCTTGTAGTCCCAGCGGCAGGAATTGGTGCAGGTGCCCTGGTTGGGATCGCGGTGGTTGAAGTAGCCCGACAGCAGGCAGCGGCCCGAGTAGGCGATGCACAGCGCGCCGTGCACAAACACTTCCAGCTCCATCTCCGGGCAGCGCTGGCGGATTTCCTCGATCTCGTCGAGCGACAGTTCGCGCGACAGGATCACCCGCGTCAGGCCCATGCGGTGCCAGAACTTGACGTCGGCCCAGTTGACGGCGTTGGCCTGCACCGACAGGTGGATCGGCACGTCCGGCCATTCGTCGCGCACCATCATGATCAGGCCGGGGTCGGCCATGATCAGCGCGTCCGGCTTCATGGCGATCACCGGCGCCATGTCGCGCAGGTAGGTCTTGAGCTTGGCGTTGTGGGCGAAGATGTTGGAGGCGACGAAGAATTGCTTGCCGCGCGCGTGCGCGCCGTCGATGCCCTCCTGCAGCGCCTGCAGCGTGGAGAAGTCGTTGTTGCGCACGCGCAGGCTGTAGCGCGGCTGGCCGGCGTAGACGGCATCGGCGCCGAAATCGAAGGCGGCGTGCATCTTGGCCAGCGAGCCGGCGGGGAGGAGGAGTTCGGGGGCGTGGAGCATGACGGATGGGCAAAAGTCAGGCAGTCTATGGCCCCCGCCGTCAAATTTCCTTGACCTGGATCAAAATTTCCCGGATCCGTCTACAGCGATTTGCTGCACAGCTTGAAGTCCGGATCCTCGTCGTACGGACGGATCTGGAAGCCCAGGCTGGCCATCAGCTTGAGCATGCCGCTGTTCTTGCACAGCACCAGGCCGTCGATCTCGCTCAGGCCCTTGTCGCGCGCCACGTCCATGATGCCCAGCATCAGCCGCGTGCCCAGGCCCTGGCCGCTGTAGCGGTCGTCCACCAGCAACGAGAATTCGCAGCTGCTGTGGTCCGGGTTGGCGATGTAGCGCGACACGCCGATGATGCTGTCGGTCTCGACGAAGTCGCCGTCCGGCCCCGGCGCGCGCTGGGTCAGCACCGCCACCAGCGCCATCTCGCGGTCGTAGTCGATCAGCGTGTAGCGCGCCAGCATCTGCACCGACAGCTCGCGCAGCGACGAGGCGAAGCGGTAGTAGCGCGACTTCTCCGACAGCCCGCGCACCAGCTCCTGCAGCATCGAGGCGTCGTCCGGCTGCACCGGGCGCAGCGTGTACTGGCCGCCGCCGCGCATCGGCCACTCCTGCGTGTAGCTGGACGGGTAGGGCAGGATGGCCAGATGGTCGTAGCCGTGCGCCGACGGCGGCGCGGCGTCGATGACGATGCGCGCGTCCACCGCCAGCGCGCCGTGCTCGTCGACGATCAGCGGGTTGATGTCCATCTCGCGCAGCTGCGGCAGCTCGCACACCATCTCCGACACCCGCAGCAGCATCTGCTCGATGGCCTCGCGCTGCACCGGCGGCGCGCCGCGCCACTCGCCCAGCGTGTTGGCCGCGCGCACCCGGCCCATCAGGCGCTGCGCCAGGAACAGGTTGAGCGGCGGCAGCTCGACCGCGCGGTCGTCGATCAGCTCGATCATGGTGCCGCCGGCGCCGAAGCTGATCGCCGGCCCGAACAGACGGTCGGTGACCACGCCGATGTACAGCTCGCGCCCGTTGCGCTTGCCGGCCATGCGCTGCACCGTCACGCCGTTGATGCGCGCCTCCGGCAGCAGGCGGCGCACGGTGGCCATCATGTCGCCGTAGGCGTCGCGCACGGCCGCCGCGTTGAGCAGGTTGAGCACCACGCCCTGCACGTCGGACTTGTGGGCGATGTCGGGCGAATCGATCTTCAGCGCCACCGGGTAGCCCAGCTGGCTGGCCACCATCATGGCCTCGGCCGCGCTGCGCGCCAGGATGGTCTGCGTGATCGGGATGTGGAACGCCGCCAGCAGCGCCTTCGATTCCATTTCGGTGAGCACCTTGCGGCGCTCGGCCAGCACGCCCTCGATCAGCAGGCGGGCGCCGTCCAGGTCGGGCTGGGCCAGCTGCGACAGCGGCGGCGGGGTCTGGTGCAGCAGCTGCTGGTTCTGGTAGAACGAGGCGATGTTGGAGAAGCCGTCCACCGCCGCCTCCGGCGTGCGGAAGGTGGCCACGCCGGCCGCGTTGATCAGCCGGCGCGCCTCGGCCACCTGGCGGTCGCCCATCCAGCAGGTCAAGAGCGGCTTGCCGAGGCCGGCGTTGAGCGCGCTGACCGCGCGCGCCACCGCCGCCGGATCGCTGCCCAGCTTGGGCGAATAGATCACCAGGATGCCGTCCACCTGGCTGTCGTGGGCGCAGGCCTGCACCGCCTCGGTGAAGGCGTCGGCGCCGGCCTCCTCGGTCAGGTCGAGCAGGTTGGTCAGCGTGGCGTGCGGCGGCAGCTTGGGCGCCAGCGCCTGCGCGCCGGCCTCGGACAGCCGCGCCAGTTGCAGGCCCAGCTCGGCGATCCAGTCGGCCGCCAGCACGCCGGGCCCGCCGCCGTTGGTGACCACGGCCAGGCGCGGCCCGACCGGGCGGTAGCGCGAGGCCAGGCACTTGGCGGCCGAGAACAGCTGGACGAAGGTCTTCACCCGCACCGCGCCGGTGCGGCGCAGCGCGGCGTCGAACACCATGTCGCTGGCGACGATGGCGCCGGAGTGGGTCAGCGCGGCCTGCGAGGCGGCCGAGGCCTTGCCGGCCTTGAGCACCACCACCGGCTTGGTGTTGGCTGCGCCGCGCAGCGCCGACAGGAAGCGGCGGGCGTCGGTCAGGCCCTCCATGTAGATGACGATGCTTTGCGTGGCCGGATCGGTGGCCAGGAAGTCCAGCGTCTGCGCCAGGTCGACCGCGGTGTTGGCGCCCAGCGAGACCACGGTGGAAAAGCCCACCGCGTTCTGGCTGCCCCAGTCGAGGATGGCCGAGGTCAGCGCGCCCGACTGCGAGATCAGCGCCAGGCTGCCCGGCTGCGCCAGCTGGCCGGCCACGCTGGCGTTGATGTTCAGGCGCGGGCGCTGGTAGCCCAGGCAGTTCGGTCCCAGCAGGTGGATGCCGTGCTTGCGGGCGATCTCGTGCAGCTCGCCGGCCAGCGTGCCATCGACGCCGCTCGACAGGATCAGCGCGGCGCGGCACTGGATGCGGCCGGCCACCTCCAGCGCGAAGCTCAGCTCGTCGTTGGGCAGGGCGATCACCGCCAGGTCGGCGCGCGACTGGGCCAGGTCGGCCAGCGTGCCGCTCATGCCGACGTCGAGGTAGGTCACCGGCCCGGTGAAGCCGCCTTGCTCGAGCTGGGCGCGGATGCCGCGGCCGTAGCAGGTCTGGCTGTCGGGCTGGTCGGCCTGGCCGGCGAAGACCACGATGGACTTGGGCGAGAACAGCGGCGTGAGGTAGTGGGTTTCCATGGCGGTGCGATCGTGAGAGGGTTAGTCGTCCATGCCGAGCAGGACTTTGACGTGGGCCGCCGCGCTGCGCGCCAGCGAGGACAGCTCGTAGCCGCCCTCCAGGCAGGAGACGATGCGGCCCTGGCTGTGGCGGGCGGCGACGGCGACGATCTGCTTGGTGATCCAGGCGTAGTCGGCCTCGACCAGGCCGAGGTTGCCCATGTCGTCGTCGCGGTGGCCGTCGAAGCCGGCCGAGATGAAGATCAGCTGCGGCTGGAAGCGCTCCAGCGCCGGCAGCCATTGCTCGGTCACGGCCTGGCGCAGCAGCTCGCCGCCGGAGCGCGCCGGCAGCGCCACGTTGACCATGTTGGCGCCGCGCGGCACGTTGCCGCAGAACGGATACAGCTTGTCCTCGAAGATGGAGCACATCAGCACGCGCTCGTCGTCGCGCAGGATGTCCTCGCTGCCGTTGCCGTGGTGGACGTCGAAATCGACCAGCGCCACGCGCTCCAGCCCGTGCACATTGAGCGCGTGGCGGATGCCGACCGCGGCGTTGTTGAAGAAGCAGAAGCCGCCGGCGGCGCCGTACTCGGCATGGTGACCGGGCGGGCGCACGTTGCAGAAGGCGGTGCCGGCGCCCTCGGTCAGCACCAGGTCGGTGGCCAGTACGGCGGCGCCGGCGGCGCGCAGCGCGGCCCGGTAGGTGTGCGGGTTCATGCTGGTGTCCGGGTCCACCTGCACCGAGCCCTCGCGCGGCGACAGCGCGGCGATGGTGTGGATGTACAGGCTGGAGTGGGCTTGCGCCAGCTGCTGCTCGGTGGCCAGCGGCGCCTCGCAAGGCTGCATGAAGTCGAGCAGGCCCTTGATCAGCAGCATGTCGCTGACCGCGCCGATCCGCTCCGGGCATTCGGGGTGCTGGTCGCCCATGGTGTGCTTCAGGCAGTCGGGGTGCGAGATATAGGCTGGCAGCATAGGAATCCAATATAACCTGAATTGAGTGTACTGAGGGAGATCAAACAATTCGTTGATTTAAGTCAAAAATTACAACACCAGTCCAAATGGACTGGGGGGATTTCATCAAACCGTCACAATTAAAAAATATAATACTGTCACTATTTTTCGGTCCTGGATTGGCGGCGTATGAAACTGTTGTACAAATTCAATCTCGTACTGCTGCTGATTTTTGCGCTGGGCGGCTACACCACCGCCCAGCTGACCCGCACCGTCTTGCAGGACAACGCCCAGCGCGAGGTGGTCAGCCACGCCAGCCTGATGATGGAGGCGGCGATGGCCGCGCGCGAATACACCACCAACGAGGTCAAGCCGCTGCTGGCGAAGGAGCTGGAGAGCCGCTTCCTGCCGCAGTCGGTGCCGTCGTACGCGGCCACGCAAAGCTTCACCAAGCTGCACGCCGCGCATCCCGACTACAGCTACAAGGAGGCGGCGCTGAACCCGACCAATCCGCGCGACCGCGTGGTGGACTGGGAGGCCGACGTGGTCCAGCGCTTCCGCGACCACGCCGAGCTGAAGGAGGTGACCGGCCAGCGCCAGACCCCTTCCGGCCCGTCGCTGTACCTGGCGCGGCCGATCCGCATCAGCGATGGCCGCTGCCTGGCCTGCCACAGCACGCCGTCCGCCGCGCCCGACACCATGAAGGCGCTGTACGGCAGCAACAACGGCTTCGGCTGGAAGCTCGGCGAGGTGGTCGGCAGCCAGATCGTGTCGGTGCCGCTGTCGGTGCCGCAGAGCGAGGCCGAGCGCGCCTATTCGCTGATCATGGGCGGCATGGCCGTGACCTTCGCCGTCATCCTGGTGGCCGTGAACGCCTTGTTCTACCTGCTGGTGCTGCGGCCGGTGAACCGCATCGCCCGCATCGCCGACGCCGTCAGCGGCGGCCGGCTCGACGTGGAGCACTTCGACGTGCGCGGCAAGGACGAGATCGCGGTGCTCAGCAACGCCTTCAACCGCATGCGCCGCAGCCTGGAAAAAGCCATGGCCATGCTGGCTTGAACGCGGCCATGAGCCTGGACGTATTCCTCAGCCACTCGCATGTCGACAAGGTGTTCGCCGACGCCATCTGCCATCGGCTGGAGGCGGCCGACATCCGCTGCTGGGTGGCGCCGCGCGACATCCGCCCCAGCGAGGACTGGGCCGAGGCCATCATTAACGCCATGGACCAGGCCAGGATGCTGGTGCTGATCTTTTCGGCCAGCTCGAACAGTTCGCCGCAGGTGCGGCGCGAAGTCGAGCGCGCCGTCAACAAGGGCTTGATGGTGCTGCCTTTCCGCATCGAGAACGTGCCGCTGTCGAAGAGCCTGGAGTATTTCATCAGCACCCAGCACTGGCTCGACGCCATCACCGGCGACCTGGAAGACCACCTGACCCAGTTGTGCAGCAGCGTGGCCATGCTGCTGGAGCGCCTGCCGCCGGCCGCCGCGTCGCCGCAGCCGGGCGCGCCGCCGGCGTTCGGCACGCAGCCATCGGCCGCCAACGCGCCACCGCAAGGCATGCCGGCGGCCGCGATCACGCCGGCCATCGCGCCAGCCGTGCTGGCGGCCATCGAGCAGGCGCTGGCGCAGGAGCTGGGACCGATCGCCCGCCATCTGGTGCGGCGGGCGCTGCTGGCCGCGCCGTCGCGCCAGCAATTGGTGGCGGCGCTGGCGCTGGAGATCGACGACAGCGCCGAGCGCCAGCGCTTTGTCGCCCGCTGCCATGCCGCCGGCTGACGAGGGCGCGCCGTCGCCCTACGCGCTGCCCTTCGTGGTGGCGCTGACCGGCCATCGCGACCTGCATCCCGACGACGTGCCGGTGGTGGCCGCGCAGCTGTTCGAGGCCATCGAACTGATCGCGGCGGCGCTGCCGCACAGCCCCATCCACTTCCTCTCCGCGCTGGCCGACGGCGCCGACCAGCTGTTCGCCGAACAGGTGCTCAAGCTGCAGCGCCAGTGCGCGCTCGCCGCGCCGCAGGCCCGGCGCCGCATCGAACTGATCGTCCCGCTGCCGATGCCCTTCGACTACTATTGCGTCGAACAGGCCGGCGGCGCGGCGGCGCGCCAGCGCGATCCGCTGCGGTTCGAAGCGGACCGGCAGGCGTTCGCGGCGCGCTTCCTGCGCTACAGCGCCGGCGCCGGCCAGGTGTTCGAGATACCGAAGGCGCCGCCGGCCGGCGTGCTGGCCGCGCCGCGCACCCCGGCGCAGGCGGCGTACGCGCAGCTGACGCGCTACCTCGGCATCCACGCCCAGTTGCTGATCGCCGTGTGGGACGGGCAGGGCGAGACCGCGCGCCACCCGCGCCGGCCGGGCGGCACGCTGGACCTGGTGCAGACGCTGCTGCACGGCGTCGAACGCAGCGGCCATCCGCGCAGCAGCAACCGCTTCGCCGCGCCGGCGCACGGCACCGTGCTGCACGTGTACAGCCGGCGCGCGCAGGAATCGTCGGCCGGCTTGCCGAGCGCGCAGGCGGCCGGCGGCTTCCGCCTGGCGCACGGCGAACAGGCCGGCGCGATCGGCCACTGGGACGCGCCGCAGCCCGGCTGGCCCGGCGTGCGCGCGCCCGGCGCGGGACAGTTCCTGCGCAGCCCGGTGCGCGCCTGCGAACGCTGGGCCGCGCACCGCGCCTGGCGCGCGCTGGTGGCGCGGGTCGAGCACCGGCTGGGCCGCCGCTGCGCGCCGCGCGCCCTGGCCGTGCTGTACCAGGTGCACGCCGACGGCCGCGAGATCGACACGCTGAACCTGTTGCACCAGCGCGCGCTGGCGGGGCACGATGCGGCGGCCTACGCCGACAGCCTGCGCGCGGCCGGCCACGGCTACCTCGCCAGCCTGGCGCTGCCCGGCGTGGCCGCGCTGCCGGCCGGGATAGGCCTGGGACTGGGGCCGCTGCTGCGCGCCTTCTGCGCGGTCGACGTGCTGGCCGAGCGCAGCAAGCGGTACTGGAGCTACCGCTGGCGATTGCTGGCGTCGGCGGCCGTGCTGGCGGCGTCCTCGTCGTCGCTGCGGCTGCTCAGTCCCGCGCATGGCGACCTGATCGAATCGATGGCGTTCGCCGCCGGCGCCTGCGGCGCGGTGGCCATCTATCTGTGGGTGGTGCTGTCGCGCCAGCGCAATGCCTACCTGGACTACCGCGCGCTGGCCGAAGGGCTGCGCTTCCAGATGTACTGGCTGTGCGCCGGCGAACCGGCGCTGGTGACCGACCACTATGTGCAGAAGTACAGCGGCGATATCGGCTGGGTGCGCCACGCGCTGGACGCCTGCCTGGTGGTGCATCCGGTGTCCGGCCTGCCGGCGCGGCGCGTGGTGCAGGGCTGGATCGCCGACCAGCTGGCCTACCTGAACGGCAACGGCAACCGCCGCCGACGGCGCCGCCACACCCGCTCGGTCGCGATCGGCAACGACCTGCTGTTGTCCGGCCTGTTGTGCGCGGCCGCCGCGCTGACGCTGGTGCTGACCAGCGGGCGCAGCTACGCGTCGCTGCTGGCGCTGCTGCTGTCGGGGATGAAGCTGGCGACCGGCGTGGGCGCGGCCTGGCTATCGCTCAACAACAAGATGGGGCACGGCGAGACGCTGGCCCAGGCCGACCAGCTGCGCGGCCTGTACGGGCGCGCCCGGCTGGCGCTGGAGCAGATCGAGGCCGGCGAGGGCTCGACGGCGGAAAAGGAACGCCACGCGCGCGACCTGCTGTTCGCGCTGGGCAAGGCGGTACTGGAAGAAAACGCCGGCTGGCTGGCGGCCCATCAGCAGCGCCGCCTGAGCTGGCATGGCAAGTGAGGGCGGGCGAGGGCAGGCTTACGCGGCCACTGCGGCGGGCAGCGCGGCGGATTTTCCCTGCTTCGCCCCGCGCAGCAGGATCCACAGCGCGAAGGCCACCTCGCCCAACTGGCAGGGGAAGGCGAGGCCGGCGACCAGATCGTTCCATTCCGGGCGCAGCAGGCCGGCATAGCTGAGCGCCAGGTAGGCGAAGCCGTTGATGGTCAGCCAGACGGCCAGGAAACGCGGCAGGAAACCGCTGCGGTACACCAGCGCCGCCAGCGGGAACAGCCACAGGCCCCAGAAGATTTCCGAGGCATAGGTCATCATGCTGTGCACCCGCAGGAACAGCGTCGCCAGCCCGTCGCGCTGGGCCTTGCTAAAGGCGGACAGAAAGTCCGGACCCTGCACCAGGATCAGGGTGGCCATGTCGTTGAGCGTGTTGAAAAAGTACAGCGGCGTGTCCATGAAGCCCAGCATCAGCATCAGCAGGGCGGCGTTCTTGTTCACGTCCCGGAACAGCCGGTACAGCGTGAAAGTCAGCACCAGGCTGACGGCGCCGGTGATCAGGTCGCCGGCGATGCCGAAGCGGAACAGCTGCTCGTGTGCCGCGATGCCCGCGATGGTCGCGGCCGTGTCGCCGTTGATGAACAGCTTGCTGGGGATGTAGACCAGGCGTAGCGGCGCGATCAGGATGACCAGCAGGTAGAAGAAGCCGGCAACCCTGGCGTTTTTGCTGAGTGTGTTCATGCTGATGCCCTTAAGGAAAATGGCGCCGGATGTGCGCCCGGTTAAGATATTTTCAATTTCATGTGTCAACAATATCTGACATATGAAATGAACGCAAGATAAATCTGCCCGCCGATCACGGCAGCGGCCGCGAGACCTTTGCTAGAATCGCATCCTCCTCATATTCAAGGGTGTGAGCCGATGAAAAAAATTCTGATGGGTGGTGTGCTGCTGGCGTCGCTGTGCGCCGGCGTGCAGGGGCAGGAGTGCAAGAGCCAGGCGGAGTATGCCAAGGCGCGGGAAGTGATCAGGGACCTGGGCCGCATCGTCGCGCCGTCCGGCGTGCAGGAAGCCTACAAGGCCAGGATCGGCGGCATCGACCAATGGATCAACGTGCGCGGACAAGACAAGGACAATCCCGTGATCCTGTTCGTTCATGGCGGTCCGGCGTCGCCGCTGATCCCGGCTATCTGGCAGTTCCAGCGTCCCCTGGAAGAATACTTCACCATCGTCAACTACGACCAGCGCGGCGCCGGCAAGACCTTCAATGAAACCGCGCCGGATACGCTCAGCGACAGCATCCACATTCCGCGCTACATCGACGATGCGATCGAAGTCGCCGAGTACATCAAGGCCCGCTACCACAAGGACAAGGTGATCCTGATGGGCCACAGCTGGGGCACGGTGATCGGCATGGGCGCGGCGCTGAAGCGGCCTGACCTGTTCCATGCCTACGTCGGCATCGGCCAGGTGATCAGCACCCAGGAAAATGAGCGCATCAGCTTTGACTACGCGGTCGAGCAATCGAAGGCGCACCACAACGAGAAGGCCATCAAGGAGCTGGCGGCCATCGCGCCGTATCCCGGCGACCAGCCGCTCACCCGCGAGCGTATCGTCACGGAGCGTACATGGGCGCAGTATTACGGTGGCTTGAGCGCCTATCGCGACAGTTCGGACTACTTCTATGACGCCGGCAAGCTGTCGCCGGAGTATAACGACTGCGACGTCAGCGCCATCGACGCCGGTAATGTGTTCTCGCTGGGCCGCTTGCTGCCGGAGTTCCTCCGCGTCGACTACCGCAACGTGCGCAGCTTCCCGATCCCGGTGGTGATGTTCATGGGCCGCAACGACTACACCACGCCGTCGGTGCCGACCGAGCAGTGGCTCAAGCGCGTCAAGGCGCCGTACAAGCGCGGTGTGTGGTTCGAGCATTCCGCCCACATGATTCCATGGGAGGAGCCGGGCAAGATCCTGGTCAGCCTGCTGGAGACAGTGCGGCCGCTGGCGGTGGCGCGGCCCAAGCGCAAGTAGCCGCCCTGGAATTTCAATCCATCGCTGCGGAGACTGCTCTCGACTTGATGGCCTGGATAATCGTGCGGTAGTGCTTTTGCACCGTCCTTTGCCTGCCGAATCTGGCCACCGCCGGATGCAGCGTCCTGAAACAGTCGATGCGACCGTACGTGAAGTGCCACAGTTCCTTCGGCACGTGCACACGTACGGTCGTGCGCTTCGGTGCCTCGAACAGTGACTTGACGACAGCGTCGTGGGTGGCGCTGCAGCCGAGGATGACCACGTCCGGCTGGAGCAGTTCAAGCTCGTAGCGGAACAGTTTGGCGGAAAACTCCGTCAGCGCCGCCGAGTGATTCCGGGCGTTTCTGGATTTTCCTTTTCCCCTGAACACGTCCATTTTGAATAGATTGTTCCAGATGACCGAGCCGGGGACGCCGCCGGCCAGTTCGCGCTCGAGAAGGAGCCGCGTCTTCAGGAAGTGCGAACGGCCGGGGGCCGCAAGCAGGCTCTTTTCGTAACGGGCAAGCAGGGCTGGCACTCGGCTGGCCGGATCGTTGAGCACTTCCGGCAGCCGACAAAGCCAGCCCTTGGTTTCCTGGCCGATGTACATGACCCGGGGGCGAGCGGCGAAATAGGCTCTTGCAGCGGTGAGGTTCAGCAGAAATGGGGCGGAAAGCATGGCCGCCTTTTCTTCCTGAAAGCCTGCCGTGTGGCGCAGGGCGGAGAGTGCCTCCAGATAAAAGCCTGATAACTTGGCGTGCATCGCCTCGACATCGTCATTCAAGATGGTCACGCCCGGCGCCGCCTTCCCTTTGCGATTGGGTTCAGAAAGCAAAAACGCCAACCTGCATGGGTTGGCGTTCTGTTTTGACACTGTTCTTGGTGGCCCGGGGCGGAATCGAACCACCGACACAAGGATTTTCAATCCTCTGCTCTACCAACTGAGCTACCAGGCCAAGGAGCAGAATTATAGCAGGCTTAAGCGAAATTGCAAGGGCGAATTTCTCGGGCGCACAAACGCTATAATGTTCGGATGACTATTCCATCCTCCCCCGCCGCGCTGCGCGTTACCGAGAGTGATATCTGTATCGTTGGCGATGGCGCGATTGCCAAGACCGCCGCGCTGGGCCTGGCCCAGGCCGGCTTTAGCGTCACGCTGCTCGGACCACCGTCGCCTCCGGCCCGGCCGGCCGCCGCCGATCCCGGCTGGGATGCGCGGGTTTATGCGCTGAACCACACCGCCCACAATCTGCTGTCGTCGCTGAAGGTCTGGCAGGCGCTGGACCACGCCCGCGTGGCGCCGGTCGACGCCATGATCGTCCACGGCGACGGCGCCCAGGCCGGCGGCCTGGCCTTCGACGCCTACGGCGCCCACACCGGCACGCTGGCTTGGATCATGGAAGACCGCAACATAGGTCAGGCGCTGGACGCCGCCCTGAAATTCGCGCAGAACGTGCGCGTGGTCCAGGGCCGCGCCACCGGCCTGCTGCGCGGCGACGACAGC
Organism: Duganella sp. BJB1802; assembly: GCF_013369445.1. Taxonomy (NCBI): domain Bacteria; kingdom Pseudomonadati; phylum Pseudomonadota; class Betaproteobacteria; order Burkholderiales; family Oxalobacteraceae; genus Duganella; species Duganella sp. BJB1802. The sequence goes on from NZ_JABWEF010000010.1 coordinate 225,084, forward strand.
GCCTCCGTGCACCTGGACGACGGCTCCAGCATCAAGGCCTCGCTGGTGGTCGGCGCCGACGGCGCCCAGTCGTGGGTGCGCGGGCAGTGCGACATCGGCCTCGATTACCGCAGCTACAACCAGCGCGCGGTGGTCTCCAACTTCGCCTGCGCCAAGCCGCACCACGGCGCCGCCTATCAATGGTTCACCGGCGCCGAGGGCATCGTCGCGCTGCTGCCGCTGCCGGGCGACCAGGTGTCGCTGGTGTGGTCGGCGCCGGAGGCGCTGGCCGACACGCTGCGCGCCGAATCGGCCCGGCAGATCGCCGACCGCCTGGCCGTCTACGCCGCCGACAAGCTGGGCGCCCTGACGCCGCTGCAGCCGGAGCTGGTGCGCGACTTCCCCCTGCGCCTGATCCGCCCGCACGCCATGAGCGCGCCGCGCGTGGCGCTGGTGGGCGACGCCGCGCACGTGGTCCATCCGCTGGCCGGTCATGGCATGAACCTGGGCTTCGCCGACGTGGCGCAGCTGGTCAAGACGCTGGGCGAGCGCGAGGCGCAGCGCGGCATCGGGGACACCCGCGTGCTGGCCCGCTACGAGCGCGCCCGCAAGGAGGACGTGCTGCTGATGCAGCTCACCACCGACGGCCTGGCGCGCCTGTTCGGGGCGGATATCGAGCCACTGCGCGTGGTTCGTAATTTCGGATTAAACTTGCTGGATAAATTACCTGTGCTGAAGCGCCGCCTGATCTCCCACGCGATGGGGAAATAGGCCCGCGCCAGTGGGTTCGTGTAGTCATCGGAGATGTTATGAGAAAAAGTAAGACCGTTTTGCTGTTGTTGTCGGCGCTGATGGCGTCCTGCGTGAGCGCGGAAACCCCATCCACGGATGCGATCAAGAAGCTGGTCGAACCGCGCCTCGGCGCGAACGTGAAAGTCGATTCGGTCAAGGAGACGCCATATGCCGGCCTGTATGAAGTCCGCATCGGCAACGACATCCTCTACACCGACAAGACAGGCACGTATCTGTTCTCCGGCCACGTGTTCAATCTCACCACCAGCACCGACCTGACCAAGGAACGGCTGGAAGAGATCAACAAGATTAAGTTCTCCGACCTGCCGCTGGATAAGGCCATCAAGACCGTCAAGGGTGACGGCAAGCGCGTGATCGCGGTGTTCGAGGATCCCAACTGCGGCTACTGCAAGCGCTTCCGCCAGACCACGCTGAAGGAGACCGACAACATCACGGTCTACACCTTCATGTACAACATCCTGGCCGACGACTCGTTCACCAAGTCGAAGAACATCTGGTGCGCGCCGGATCGCAGCAAGGCCTGGGACGACTGGATGGTCAACAACAAGGCCGCTCCCGCCGCTGCGGAAGCCTGCCAGTCGCCAAACCAGGACGTGCTGGAGCTGGGCCACAAGCTGGGCGTCTCCGGCACTCCGGCCATCTTCTTCGCCGACGGCACCCGCGTGCCCGGCGCGATCGACACCAAGGCGCTTGAAGAGAAGTTCGCCAAGATCAAGCAGTAAGCAGTAGCCAAACCAGCGCATCGCCCCATAGGAGAACTGAATGATCACTTTGAACATCAACGGTAAAGACATGCAGGTGGACGCCGATCCCTCGACGCCGATACTGTGGGCTTTGCGCGATAACCTGAACATGACCGGCACCAAGTTCGGTTGCGGCGCGGCGCTGTGCGGCGCCTGCACCGTGCACCTGGGCGGCCAGCCTGTCCGTTCGTGCGTGACGCCGATTTCGGCCGCCGCCGGCCAGAAGATCACCACCATCGAGGCGATGGAGTCCGACAAGGTCGGCAAGGCCGTGCAGGCGGCGTGGGTCAAGATGGACGTGCCGCAATGCGGCTACTGCCAGAGTGGCCAGATCATGAGCGCGACCGCTCTGCTGCGCACCAATAAAGCCCCTTCCGACGCCGACATCGACAACGCCATGAGCGGCAATATCTGTCGATGCGGGACGTACCAGCGCATCCGCGCAGCCATCAAAGACGCAGCTAAAACCATCGCCTAAGGAGAATCGCATGCGTATCGAATGGATTAACCAGGAATCGATGGCGGGTGTGGAGACTTCCGGCGGCGTGTCGCGCCGCAGCTTCATGAAGGCGGGCGCGGTGGCGGGCGGCGGCTTGGTGCTGGGCTTCTTCATGCCGGGCGCGGGCCGCTTCGCCAATGCGCAGCAGCCTCCGGCCAAGGTGTATCAGCCGAACGCCTTCCTGCATATCGCGCCGGACAACAGCGTGACGGTGCAGGTCAACCGGCTGGAATTCGGCCAGGGCGTGCAGACGTCGCTGCCGATGCTGATCGCGGAGGAACTGGACGCGGACTGGTCGAAGGTCAACGGCGCGCTGGCGCCGGCCGGCGATCAATACAAGGATCCGCTGTTCGGCATCCAGATCACCGGCGGCTCGGGCAGCATCGCCCACTCCTACACCCAGTACCGCGAGATCGGCGCCAAGGCGCGCGCGATGCTGATCGCGGCGGCGGCCCAGGAATGGAAGGTCGCGCCGGACCAGGTCAAGACCTCGAAAGGCACGCTGACCGGCCCCGCCGGCCAGAAAGCCACCTTCGGCGCGATGGCCGATGCGGCCATGAAGCAGCCGGTGCCCGCCACCGTGAAGCTGAAGGATCCCAAGGATTTCAACTTCATCGGCAAACCGATGAAGCGCCTGGACGCGAAAGACAAATCGACCGGCAAGCAGCAGTTCGGCATGGACTTCAAGGCGCCGCACAGCAAGGTCGCCGTGGTGGCGCGGCCGCCGGTGTTCGGCGCCAAGGTCGCCAAGTTCGACGCCTCGAAGGCCAAGGCCATCAAGGGCGTGATCGAAGTGATGGAAGTGAAGACGGACCGCGGCGGCAGCGGCGTGGCGGTGGTGGCCGACGGCTACTGGCCGGCCAAGATGGGCCGCGAGGCGCTGGTCATCGACTGGGACACCAGCGGCGTGGAAAAGGTCAGCACCGACAAGCAGCTGGCCGAGTTCAAGGCGCTGGCGCAGAAGCCGGGAACGCCGGCGCGCAAGGGCGACACGTCCAAGCTGGCCGGCGCGGCGAAGAAAATCTCCGCCGTCTATGAGTTCCCGTATCTGGCGCACGCGCCGATGGAGCCGCTGAATTGCGTGGTCGACCTGCGCTCGGACGGCTGCACCGTATGGGCCGGCTCGCAGTTCCAGACGATGGACCAGGGCGCCATCGCCGCCACCGCCGGCCTGAAGCCGGAGCAGGTGGTGCTGAACACGATGATGGCCGGCGGCGGTTTCGGCCGCCGCGCCGTGCCGACTTCCGATTATCTGGTGGAGGCGGTCAATATCGCCAAGGCCTGGAAGGCCGCCGGCAAGACGGAACCGATCAAGGTGGTCTGGAGCCGCGAGGATGACATCAAGGGCGGCTACTATCGCCCGTCGCACGTGCACCGCGCCGACATCGGCATGGACGACAAGGGCAACATCGTGGCGTGGGATCACGTCATCGTCGGCCAGTCCATCCTCGCCGGCACGCCGTTCGAACCGATGATGGTCAAGGATGGCATCGACTCCACCATGGTCGAGGGCATGGGCGAACCGTATGAGGTGCCGATGAACCTGAGCGCGCACAGCGTCAAGGCCAATGTGCCGGTGCTGTGGTGGCGCTCCGTCGGCTCCACGCACACGGCCTTCGTGATGGAGACGCTGATCGACGAAGCCGCACACGCCGCCAAGATGGACCCGGTCGCGTATCGCAAGAAGCTGATGGGCGAGAAGGGCAAGCGCCACATGGCCGCGCTGGACCTGGCGGTCGCCAAGTCCGGCTATGGCAAGAAGGCTTTACCTAAAGGCCAGGCTTGGGGTGTGGCGGTGCATGAGTCGTTCAACACCGTGATCGCGTATGTGGTGGTGGCGTCCGTGAAGGACGGCACGCCCAAGCTGCACAAGGTCACGGCCGGCGTGCATTGCAACCAGGCGGTCAATCCCTTGACGATCGAAGCGCAGATCCAGGGCGCGGCCTTGATGGGCCTGGGCATGACGCTGCCCGGCGCCGCCATCACCCTCAAGGACGGCGTGGTGGAGCAGCAGAACTTCAGCGACTACACGGTGGCGCGCATGACGGACATGCCGGTGATCGACGTGCACATCGTGCCGTCGAACGATCCGCCGACCGGCATGGGCGAACCTGGCCTGCCGCCGCTGGCGCCGGCCTTCGCCAACGCGCTGTTCAAGTTGACCGGCAAGCGTTTGCGCAAGCTGCCGTTCGACCTGGCCAGCGCCTGAGCCGCGCTGGATGGCACTGGTAGGGATATTGCTGGCAGCCGGGCGGGGTAGGCGTTTCGATCCGTCCGGCGTACAAAACAAACTGCTGCAACCGCTGGAGAATGGCGACGCCGTCGTCGCCGCCAGCGCAAAAAACATGCTGGCCGCGCTGCCGCGCGTGGTGGCCGTGGTCCGCCCGGACGACGGCCAAGTGGCGGCGCTGCTGGGCCGCCTGGGTTGCGAGGTGCGCGTCTGCGCGGATGCCGATCTTGGCATCGCCGCCTCGCTGACGACGGCGATCGATTACACCAAAGGCGCGGAAGGCTGGCTGATCGGCCTGGGCGACATGCCCCACGTGCGGCCTGATACCATGCGGGCCCTGGCCGCGACCATCGAACGGGGCGCCCGCATCGCGGCGCCCATGCATGAAGGACGGCGCGGCAATCCGGTCGCCTTCAGCAGTTATCATTTGCCATTGCTGCTGGCGCTGGAAGGCGACCAGGGCGCGCGCGAGATATTAAAAAGCCATGCGGTGAGCGAACTGATAGTCGACGATGCCGGCGTGGTGCGCGATATCGATACGCCGGGCGATTTGTAAAACAAGGACCGAAATGAAGAAACCGAACAAGAATACCCCGGCGATCGCCTACAGCATCGTCGGCCACGACCTGGCCGCCCACCTGTTCCACGTCACGCTGACGGTGGACGCGCCGGCCGAAGGCGGCCAGGTGTTCGCCCTGCCGGCCTGGATCCCGGGCAGCTACATGATCCGCGAATTCTCGCGCAACATCGTGCGTATCCGTGCCGAGTCGAACGGCGAGCCGGTGGCGCTGGCCAAGCTGGATAAGCATTCGTGGCAGGCCGCGCCGCTGAAGGACCACGCGGCGTCGCTGACGGTGCATTACGAAGTCTATGCCTGGGACATGTCGGTGCGCGCCGCGCATCTGGACCAGAACCACGCCTTCTACAACGGCACCAGCGTGTTCCTGCGCGTGCTGGGACAGGAGGACCAGCCGCACGTGGTGGACATCCAGCGCCCGGCCGACGAAGCGGCCAAGACCTGGCGCGTGGCGACCTCGCTGCCTGAGCTGAAAGCGAAACGTTATGGTTTTGGCACCTACATCGCCTCGAACTACGACGAGTTGATCGATCATCCGGTGGAGCAGGGCGACTTCGCGCTGGCCACGTTCAAGGCGCATGGCATCCCGCACGACATCGTCATCAGCGGCAGGGTGCCGAACCTGGACCTGCCGCGCCTGAGCGCCGACCTGAAAAAGATCTGCGAAACCCAGATCGCCTTCTTCGAACCGAAGGCCAAGAAGGCGCCGATGGACCGCTACGTCTTCATGACGCTGGCCGTCGGCGACGGTTACGGCGGGCTGGAACACCGCGCCTCGACGGCGCTGATCTGCGCCCGCGCCGACCTGCCGAGCACGGCGTCGGCCAGCAAGGACATCAGCGACGGTTATCTGCAATACCTCGGCCTGTGCAGCCATGAATACTTCCATACCTGGAATGTGAAGCGCATCAAGCCGGCGGCATTTGCGCCGTATAACCTGCAGGTCGAGAATTACTCTCCATTGCTTTGGTTGTTTGAGGGCTTCACCAGCTATTACGACGATTTGATGCTGGTGCGCGCCGGTGTTATCGCCGAACCGGCTTATTTTAAATTGCTGGGTAAAACCATCGGCAGCGTATTGCGCGGCAGCGGTCGTACCAAGCAAAGCGTGGCCGATTCCAGTTTCGACGCCTGGGGTAAGTATTATCGCCAGGATGAAAATGCGCCGAATTCGATCATCAGTTATTACACCAAGGGTTCGCTGATCGCGCTGGCGCTGGATTTGAGCATTCGCGCTAAAACCGGCGGCAAGAAATCGCTGGACGATGTGATGCGCGCATTATGGCAACGTTATGGCCGCGATTTTTATCAGGGCGGCGGACGCGGCGTTACTCCGGCCGAAGTTGAAGCATTATTCGATGAAATCAGCGGCGGCCGCTTCAAGCCATTCTTCGATAAATATATCCGCGGCACGGAAGATTTGCCGTTGGCGAAAATGCTGGCACCATTCGGTGTTAAATATAATGACGAGCGTAAGTCGGCCAAGCCCAGCCTCGATGTTAATCTCGGCAAGGATGGTAATGACTGCAAATTATCCAGCGTGCACGAGAATGGCGCCGCGCATCGGGCGGGGTTATCGGCCGGCGATATATTGATGGCGGTCGATGGATTGCGCGTCACCGCCGCCAATCTGGAAACGCTGCTTTCCCGCTATGGCGTCGGATCGGAAATTGAAATCCACGCCTTCCGCCGCGACGAGTTAATGACCTTCACCGCGACGCTGCAAGGCGACCGGGTTCCGGGCATCAGCCTGTCGCTGGACCCGGCCGGCAAGAAATCCGCCGGCCCATTGCGGCCCAGCGCAGCACGTTAATTCCACAGTCCGGGGCGAGTCCCCGGATTTTTTTGCCCTATTCATGCTAGAAATTGGCACGTACTAGCCACATTCCGGCATGTGTTGGGGGATTACGGGGCTGGTGTAGGTTTAATCCTACGCCTTGGTCTGGTTCTGGTTTAGAATTTGGCTGACCTTTTCTGCCCGAGGATAGACCCGCAAGTGTTCCAACTTGATTCCGCCACGATTATCCTGATGTCGACGCTGATGGCCGGCGCGATGAGTGTCGTCCTTTATTCCGCCCATGTCAGTTTTCCAGCTGAGATCAAGGGCCTGAATTATTGGGCGGCGGGATTGGTATCGCTGGCTTGCGGTGCGTTTTTATTCAGTTTGAGGCATAGCGTCCTCAACGAAACGTTGGTATTGCTTAGCGCTAATTCGGCCCTGGTTTGGGGCGTGGGCCTGGCGATGATCGGTACCCGGAAATTTTATGGACTTGCGCCGGCCTGGTGGTTATTTCATCTGGTTTGGTTATTGGCCATGCTGGGCGTCGGATACTGGTTGTTGATTCAGCCGAATTTTGCCGCGCGTGTCGGCGTATTCTCTTTTCTGGTTTCCATATTTTATATAAATCAGATTCTGGTGGTATGGCGTCACGGGGAACGTCATTTCTCCACCATATTCTTCGGTTCATTATTACTGTTTCAAACGCTGGTGGTATTAACGCGAGGCATTCTGGCGTTATTATTCGGCGGCGTCCAGGTTGACTTGACGGCTGTCGGGCCATTTCAAAGTATTTATCTGGCGGCCGGCCAATTCATGGTATTGCTGCTGGCGGTGGGTTTCAAGGCGGTGACCACCCGGCGCCTGCAAGCCATACTGGAACGCCGCTCCACGCTCGATCCCCTGACCCAGGTTTTAAACCGGCGTGGTTTCGCCGATATTTACGCTAAAGAGCATGCGTTGATGCGACGTGAATCCACCGCCATGACGATGCTCAGCATCGATCTGGATTATTTTAAGAAGATTAATGACTGCTACGGCCACGCTACCGGCGACCGGGTTTTAGTCGATGTGGCGCAAGTAATCGGCAAGGCGCTGCGAGTATCCGATCACGTCGCCCGTTTCGGCGGCGAGGAGTTTATTGTTTTGCTGCCGGTGACCGGCGTGGACTGGGCCCGCGATATCGCCGAGCGCATTCTGGTCGCGGTGCGCGAACCAAGCCGCGGAGACTTGCCCGCCTATACCGTCAGTATTGGCATTGCTTGCCAGACAAGTTCCGACGAGGATCTGGACGCCATCCTGATGCGGGCGGACGAGGCGCTATACCGCGCCAAGGAGCGTGGGCGCGACTGCATCGAGATCGCGTCCACACCGATGCCGCCCTTGCAGGCGATTAAAGCTTAGTTAAACAGGCGCGCCAGTTCCGCACCCGGATCGGGCGCGCGCATGAAGGCTTCGCCGACCAGGAAGGCGTGCACGTTAGCCTCGCGCATGCGTTTGACGTCGTCCGGCACCATGATGCCCGATTCGGTGATGACCAGTTTATCCGCCGGAATGCGGTCCAGCAGGCCCAGCGTGTTCTCCAGCGACACCTCGAAAGTGCGCAGATTGCGGTTATTGATGCCCAACAGCGCGGTTTTCAGGCGCAGCGCGGCGGTCAGCTCGTCGCCGTCGTGGGTTTCCACCAGCACGCCCATGCCCAGTTCGTGGGCGCAGGCCTCCATTTCCGCCATCAGGCCATGGTCCAGCGCCGAGACGATCAGCAGGATGGCGTCGGCGCCCATCGCGCGGGCTTCGTAGATCTGGTACATATCGATCATGAAGTCCTTGCGCAGCACCGGCAGCGAACAGGCGGCGCGCGCCTGCTGCAGATACGCCACCGAACCCTGGAAGAACTGCTCGTCCGTCAGCACGGACAGGCACGCGGAGCCATGGGCCTCGTAGCTGGCGGCGATATCGGCGGGGCGGAAGTCGGCGCGCAGCACGCCTTTCGACGGCGACGCCTTTTTCACTTCGGTGATCACGCCAGCCTTGCCGGCGGCGATCTTCCCGCGCAGGCTGGCCTCGAAGCCGCGCAGGCCGGCGCGCAGTTCGGCGTCGCTTTCAACGTCGGCGCGCAGGCTGGCGAGGCTGCGGTGTTTTTTTGCGGCGGCGACTTCGTCGGCTTTGACCGCGAGGATTTTGTTCAGGATGTCGGACATGGTGAGCCTAAGTTTAATGTTGTTCGGCCAGCGCCAGGCGCAGGCCGAGAGCCAGGAACAGGCCGCCCGTCACGCGGTTCAGCCACAGGGCGACCAGCGGCTTGACCTTCAGGCGTGCGCTGGCGAAGGCGGTGAAGACGGCCAGGCCGTTGCACCACAACATACCGTTGAAATTGAAAATGCAGCCCAGGACGATGAAGGCCAGCGGCTTGCTGGCGGAATCGGCCGAAATAAACTGCGGCACGAAGGCCAGGAAGAACAAGGCCACCTTCGGGTTCAGGACGTTGGTCAGGAAACCCTGGAAGAATATTTTACGATACGCCAGCGGTTGCGCGGCGCCGCGCACGGCGATTTCGGCGGCCGCCGCGTCATCGGCTTCGGTTCGCAACCTGGCGCGAAGCATGCCGATGCCGACGTAGACAATGTAGGCGGCGCCTATCCACTTCACCACCGTGAACGCGGCAGCGGACGTCGCCAGCAGCGCCGACAAGCCCAGCGCCGCGGCGAAGATGTGGATCATGGTGCCGGCGCCGATGCCCAGCGCGGCGGCCGAACCGGCGCGCCAGCCCTGGGTGGCGCTGCGCGTCATGATCAGCAGCGAATCGGGGCCGGGCATGATGTTCAGCAGCAGCCCGGAGACAACAAACAGCGTCAGATCGTGGATGCCGAACATGCTGGCCTCCCTTAGTTGGTGCTGCCGAGGCTTTGCGTGACCTCCACGAACTGCTGGACCTTGCGCAGCGCGTCGCCGGAGCTGACGGCTTTGCGCGCGCGCGCCAGGCCGTCCTCGATCGAGCTGGCCACGCCGGCCGCGTACAGCGCGGTGCCCGCGTTGAGCGCCACGATATCGTAGGCCGCGCCGGGTTCGCCGCGCAGCGCTTCCATCATCTTGGCTTTCGATTCCGCCGCATCCGCCACCTTCAAATTGCGGCTGGCGATCATCTGCAGGCCGAAGTCCTCGGGATGGATTTCGTATTCGCGGATCTCGCCGTTAACCAGTTCGCCGACCAGCGTGCCGGCGCCGAGCGAGACTTCATCCATATTGTCGCGGCCATAGACCACGATGGCATGCTGCGCGCCCAGGCGCTGCAGCACGCGCACCTGGATACCCACCAAGTCGGCGTGGAATACGCCCATCAGGATGTTCGGCGCGCCGGCCGGATTGGTCAGCGGCCCCAGGATGTTGAAGATGGTGCGCACGCCCAGCTCACGGCGCACCGGCGCCGCGTGCTTCATCGCCGCATGGTGGTTGGGGGCGAACATGAAGCCGATGCCGGTCTGCGCGATCGATTGCGCGATCTGCTCGGGCTTGAGGTTGATGTTGGCGCCCAGCGATTCGATCACGTCGGCGCTGCCGGACGACGACGACACGCTGCGTCCGCCGTGCTTGGCCACGCGCGCGCCGGCCGCCGCGGCGACGAACATCGACGCGGTGGAGATGTTGAAGGTATGCGCGCCGTCGCCGCCGGTGCCGACGATGTCGAGCAGGCCGGTGGTGTCGGCCATCGGCACCTTGGTGGAGAACTCGCGCATCACCTGCGCGGCGGCGGCGATCTCGCCGATGGTTTCCTTCTTCACGCGCAGGCCCATGGTCAGGGCGGCGATCATGGTCGGCGACATTTCGCCGGACATGATCTGGCGGAACAGGTGCAGCATCTCGTCGTGGAAAATCTCGCGGTGTTCGATGCAGCGCAGCAGTGCTTCTTGATGGGTGATAGGCATGGCTATTCCTTCTCTGAATTTGGGCGTGGGCGCGCGCGGCGGCGCGCCGGTACGAACAGCGCTGGTCAGCGGACCAGGAAGTTCTTCAACAGTGCGTGACCGTGTTCCGACAGGATGGACTCGGGGTGGAACTGCACGCCCTCGATGTCGTAATCCTTGTGGCGCACGCCCATGATTTCACCGTCGTCCGTCCATGCCGTCACTTCCAGGCAGGACGGCAGCGAGCTGCGCTCGATGGCCAACGAGTGATACCGGATCACCGTGAAGGGGGAGGGCAGATCCTTGAAGACGCCCACGCCCGTATGCGCGATTAAAGAAGTTTTGCCATGCATGACCTGCTTGGCGCGGATGACTTTTCCGCCGAACGCTTCGCCGATGGCCTGGTGGCCCAGGCACACGCCCAGTATCGGCTTCTTGCCGGCGAAGTGCTTGAGCACCTCGATCGAAATCCCGGCTTGCGACGGATCTTTCGGACCTGGCGAAATGCAGATGTGGTCCGGGTTCAATGCCTCGATTTCCGCGATCGTGATTTCGTCGTTGCGGTACACGCGCACATCCTCACCCAGCTCGCCGAAGTACTGCACGATGTTGTAGGTGAAGGAGTCGTAGTTGTCGATCATTAGCAGCATCTCAGATCTCCCCATCCAGGCCATCTTGCACTTGTTCGGCGGCGCGCAGCACGGCGCGCGCCTTGTTTTCAGTTTCCAACCATTCCATCTCCGGTATCGAATCGGCGACGATGCCGGCGGCGGCCTGCACGTGCAGCATGCCGTCCTTGATCACGCCGGTGCGGATGGCGATCGCCACGTCCATCTCGCCGCCGAAGGACAGGTAGCCGCAGGCGCCGCCGTAGATGCCGCGCTTGGAGATTTCCAGTTCGTCGATGATTTCCATCGCGCGCACTTTCGGCGCGCCGGTCAGCGTGCCGGCCGGGAAGGTGGCGCGCAGCACGTCCAGGTTGGACAGGCCGGCTTTCAGCTTGCCCTCGACGTTGGAGACGATGTGCTGCACATGCGAGTATTTTTCGATGACCAGGCGGTCGGTGACCTTGACGCTGCCGATCTCGGAGATGCGGCCCAGGTCATTGCGCGCCAGGTCGATCAGCATCACGTGTTCGGCGATCTCTTTCGGATCGGCCAGCAGTTCCGTGGCCAGTTCGGCGTCGCGTTCCGGCGTCGCGCCGCGCGGGCGGGTGCCGGCGATGGGACGCAGCGTGACTTTCTTCTCGCCGTCCGGCAGCGTCTCGTTGCGCACCAAAATCTCCGGCGAGGCGCCGACGATCTGCATGTCGCCGAAATTGTAGAAGTACATATACGGCGACGGATTCAGCGAACGCAGCGCGCGGTACAGCGACAGCGGCGAATCGACGTAAGGCTTGCGCAGGCGCTGGCCGATCTGTACCTGCATCAAGTCGCCGGCCATCACGTATTCGTGGGCCTTGGCGACCGCCTTCAGGTATTCCTCTTTCGGGAAGTCGCGCGTGATGTCGGTGCGTACCGAGGCGCTGGTCACCGGCGCGTCCAAGCCACGGCGCAGCATCATGCGCAGGTCTTTCAGGCGCTGGCGCGCTTTGGCGTACGACTCCGGCTGCGTGGTGTCCGCGTAGACGATCAGATACAGCTTGCCGGACAGGTTGTCGATGACGGCCAGTTCCTCGGTCACCATCAGCTGGATGTCGGGCAGGCCCAGGTCGTCCTTCGGCTGCGAGTGGGCCAGCGTTTTTTCGATGTGGCGCACGGTGTCGTAGCCGAAGTAGCCGGCCAGGCCGCCGCAGAAGCGCGGCATGCCGGGACGCAGCGCGACCTTGAAGCGCTTCTGGTAGGTCTCGATGAATTCGAGCGGATTGCCTTCGTGGGTCTCGATCACCGTGCCGTTCTTGACGATCTCAGTGCGCGTGCCGAAGTTGCGCAGCACCGTCGTCGCCGGCAGGCCGATGAAGGAGAAGCGTCCGAAACGTTCGCCGCCGACCACCGATTCAAGCAGGAAGGTGTTCTTGCCGGCGTTCTGGGTCTGGGCCAGTTTCAGGTACAGCGTGAGCGGGGTTTCGAGGTCGGCGAAGGCTTCGGCGATCAGCGGGATGCGGTTGTAGCCGTCGGTGGCCAACGATTTGAATTCGAGTTCGGTCATGTCTTCTCTCCATGCCGCCAAGGGCGTGGTTGTGGCTTGGCGGTGGTTTGTCAAAAAACCTGTCGGACGCGCGGATGCGGACGACAGCAATCAGTTCGGCTTAGTTTTGCCAGGATTGCCAGCGTCGCCAAAGCCAGGCCTCAATCGAGCCGGTTTGGTTGACGTTGTGTTTTTTGGTGAGAGACATGTTGGTCAGGTTAGTTCAGCTAAGGGTTAGTTTTGCGAACGTATCAGGCTGGACGCTTCCAGCAATGTGGATACTATACCATCGGAATCCGTTTTGTGTATAGCTTCTCCGTGATTGTAACCGTAAGGTACCGTCAACACCGGGCAACCCGCTGCCCGTGCGGCTTGCGCGTCGTTCGAGGAGTCGCCGATGGCCACCACCTGCGCCGGCGCCAGGCCGAAATCGGCGCACACCGTTTGCAGCGGCAGCGGATCGGGTTTTTTGCGAGGCAGCGAATCGCCGCCGTAGACCACGTCGAAAAATCCGTCCAGGCCTTTCAGCTTGAGCAACGGCGTGGCGAACGAGATTGGCTTGTTGGTTACACATGCCAGGCGCAGGCCCTGGGCCTTCATCGCCGTCAGGCCTTCGATCACGTCCGGATACAGCGCGCTGTGGTCGCCGTTGATGCTCAGGTAGTGGCGCTGGTAGGCGTCCATCGCCGCGTCGAAATGCGCTTCCACGCGGGCCGCGTCCCAGTCCAGCCCCAGCACGGAGCGGATCAGGTTCTCGGAGCCTTTGCCGACCATCAGCGCGATCTGGTCCTGCGAGATCGGTTGCAGGCCCAGCTCCGCGCGCATGCTGTTGATCGCGACGTGGAAGTCGGGGATCGTGTCCAGCATGGTGCCGTCGAGGTCGATGATTGCGGCGCGTACGCCTGCCAGCACGCTCATATTTACACCGTCGCCAGTTGGGCGCGCATGGCGTCGATGACGGCCTTGTAGTCCGGCTTGCCGAAGATGGCGGAGCCGGCCACGAAGGTGTCCGCGCCTGCCGCCGCCGCGGCGGCGATGTTGTCGATCTTGATGCCGCCGTCCACTTCCAGCAGGATGTCGCGGCCCGATTCATTGATCAGGCGGCGCGCTTCGGCGATCTTCTTCAGCGCCTGCGGAATGAAGGACTGGCCGCCGAAGCCCGGATTGACCGACATGATCAGGATCATGTCGATCTTGTCCATCACGTGTTCCAGGTAGCTCAGCGGCGTGGCAGGGTTGAACACCAGGCCGGCCTTGCAGCCGTGGTCGCGGATCAGCTGCAGCGAGCGGTCGATGTGGTCCGACGCTTCCGGGTGGAAGGTGATGATGTTGGCGCCAGCCTTGGCGAAGTCCGGGATGATGCGGTCGACCGGCTTGACCATCAGGTGCACGTCGATCGGCACTTGCACGTGCGGGCGGATCGCTTCGCACACCAGCGGGCCGATGGTCAGGTTGGGAACGTAATGGTTGTCCATCACGTCAAAGTGAATGATGTCCGCGCCGGCGGTGACGACGTTGCGGACCTCTTCACCCAGGCGGGCGAAATCGGCGGACAAAATGCTGGGAGCGATGCGGAATGTGGTCATGGCTTAGGGCTGGCAAGAAAAAAGATGCGCTATTTTACGCTGCCCGGCGCGACCGCACCGATTTTCAGCCGCGCCGTCCTTGCATACGGGGCGGATTTGCGGTGCAATGGGGGTCTGACGATATACAATCGCCAATTTTGCATAGAGCGATTACGCTTTTACCAAGCTTTAAGGAATCTCGATGGCCACTTACGAATTTACTGTGTCGGTCAGAACTCAGTACCTGCCGGATCAGTCTGATCCGGATCGCACCAATTTCGTGTTCACTTATTCGATCACGATCAAGAATACCGGCACCGTGGCTGCGCAGCTGATCTCACGCCACTGGGTCATCACCGACGCCAACAATCATGTGGAAGAAGTGCGCGGACTGGGCGTGGTCGGCCATCAGCCGCTGCTGCAGCCGGGAGAGCATTTCGAGTACACCAGCGGCACGGCGCTGCAAACCCAGCAAGGCTCGATGGTCGGCGAATACTTCTGCGTGGCCGAGGACGGCCACCAGTTCGAAGTCAAGATCCCGGAGTTCGTGCTGTCGCTGCCGCGCACGCTGCACTGATTACTTCGGATCGTTTTCCCGGTCCGGCGGGGGCAGCTGCTTAGTCTTGCCCTTGCCTTGGTACATGGTCCACCAGACGATGAACACCAGCAGGAAAAACGCCACGCATGCTTCTATCATTAAGACCAACATAGCCATCCTTATGTCATTAACTAGCCGTAGTCTACTCGTTCCGCTGACCGTCGTCGCGCTTTCCCTGGCCGCCTGTACCACCACGCCGCTGCCGCCGGCCCAGGCGCCCGCGCCGGCCGTGACGCCGCCGGTCACGCCTCCAACCGTGCCGCCCGTGGTGCCGCCAGTGCCGCCCAAGCCGGCCGCGCTGCAGATGGTGCCGGCCACCTTCGCGTCGCTGCCGGGCTGGGACAAGGATGATGTGCGCGCGGCCTGGCCGGCGTTCATGTCGTCGTGCTCGGTGCTGGTCAAGCAGCCCAACTGGAAGGAGTCCTGCACCATCGCGCGCACCGTCAACGGCAGCGACGAGCAGGCGATCCGCACCTTCTTCGAGGCCTTCATGGAGCCGAACCAGGTGATCGCGCCGGACGGCGCCACCGACGGCCTGATCACCGGCTACTACGAGCCGCTGCTGCGCGGCGCGCGCAAGAAGGGCGGCCCGTACCAGACGCCGCTCTATAAAGTACCGGACGATATGCTGACCATCGACCTGGCCGGCGTGTACCCGGAGCTGAAGGGCATGCGCCTGCGCGGCAAGCTGGTCGGCAAGAAGGTGGTGCCGTATGCGACCCGCGCCGATATCGAGAAGGCGGACTTCAGCGGCAAGGAGCTGCTGTGGGTGGACGATCCGGTGGAGTCCTTCTTCCTGCAGGTGCAGGGCTCGGGCCGCGTGCAGCTGACCGACACGCAGGAAACCGTGCGCGTGGCGTATGCGGACCAGAACGGCCATCCGTATAAGTCGATCGGCAAGTACCTGGTGGAGAAGGGCGAGCTGACGCTGGAGCAGGCGTCGGCGCAGGGCATCAAGGCATGGATCGCCGGCCATCCCACGCG
The DNA here is from genome assembly GCF_013369445.1 of Duganella sp. BJB1802. Taxonomy (NCBI): domain Bacteria; kingdom Pseudomonadati; phylum Pseudomonadota; class Betaproteobacteria; order Burkholderiales; family Oxalobacteraceae; genus Duganella; species Duganella sp. BJB1802. Next base: position 240,878 of record NZ_JABWEF010000010.1, read on the forward strand.
CATGCAGGAGCTGTTCAATGTGAACCCGAGCTATGTGTTCTTCAGGGAGGAGCGCCTGCCGGACCCCAAGGTCGGGCCGAAAGGCTCGCTGGGCGTGCCGTTGACGCCTTCCCGTTCGGTGGCGGTCGATGCGACGCAGCTGCCGCTGGGCGCGCCGGTGTTCCTGTCGACCACCATGCCGAACAGCGACATCCCGCTGCAGCGCCTGGTCATGGCGCAGGATACGGGCGGCGCGATCCGTGGCGCGATCCGCGTCGACTACTTCTTCGGCTTCGGCACGGAGGCGTCGGAGAACGCGGGCCGCATGAAGCAGCGCGGCAATGTCTGGGTGCTGCTGCCGAAGCAGCCGCTCTAACGCAGGACCATCACGGGCAGCGTGGTATGGGCGAGCACCTTCTGCGTCTCGCTGCCCAGGAACAGCCGGTTCAGGCCGCGCCGCCCATGCGACGCCATCATGATGATGTCGCATTCAAACTTCTTGGCCGCCTCGACGATCTCCTCGTAGGGGCTGGGCGACATCGTCACCACTCCCTCGAACGGAACTTCCGCGGCGCGCGCGGCGGCCGCCACCTTCTCGATGTGGTGGCGGGCGGCGTTCTGCATCTGCGTCGCGAACTGGCCGGAATCGATGACCGCGCCGCTGTCGCCCATGGACGCGAACGGCAGCGGTGTGATGACGGTGATCGCGACCAGGCGTGCTTGATTGAGCTGGGCAAACTGGACCGCCATCGCGGTCGCTTTGTCCGACAGCTCGGAGCCGTCGGTGGGCAGCAGGATGGATTTGAACATGGCGCACTCCAATGTAGGAAACACAAAAACAGCCTAATGATTTAGATCGTTCGACGGCGCACGTTAGGACGCGGCGGGCGCCGTATGCTGCTGCACGCTGCGCATGGACGAGGCCATCGCCACCGTCAGCGCGATGCCGCCCACCGCCACGCAGGCCATGCCGGTGCGGATGCTGAAGTGCTCGCCGATATAGCCGGCCGTCAGCGCGCCGATCGGCGCCGTCGCCACGGTGAGGAAGCGCATGGTCGAGACCATGCGGCCCAGGTAGGCGTCCGGCGTGACTTTCTGGCGCATCGTCATATATGGCATGAAGAACAGCATTACGCCGCAATCGAGGAACAGCGACAGGCCGCCGCACGCCACCGCGCTGGCGGTCGGGCTGCCGAACAGATTGGCCGGGATCATCGGCATGGCGGCGAAGGCGAAGGCGGTCAGGCCCAGGCCGATCAACATGGTCGCGCCGGGGCCGAAGCGCGTGTTCAGCGGCTTCAATAAGAGTGAACTCATTAATACACCGACGCCGCCGACCATCTGCGCCATGCCCAGCATGCCGGCCGTCATGCCCAGCTCGCGCGTGGAGAACAGCACGCTGAGCGCGGCGAAACCATAGAACAGCATGTGCCACACGCCCGCGCCCCAGGCCAGCGTGCGCAGCAGCGGCTGGCCCCAGATGAACAGCAGGCCGTCGTGGATGTCGCGCAGCGGGTGCTTGTTGGACGGCGCAGGCTTGGGATCGTTGGCATTCAGGTTACGCAGCAGCAGGATCGAGATCACAAAGCCGATGGCGTTCAGCATGACGGCGAACGGCGCGGTCAGCCACTGGATCAGCACGCCCGCGACGCCGGGCGCGATCAGCCGCGAGGCCGAGTCGGTGGCGGCGAACTTGGATTGCGCGTCGGTCAGGCGGTCGCGCCCGATCAGGTTGGTGAGGAAGATCTGTTCCGCGCCGCCGCCCACCACCGAGCAGGCACCGCTGATAAAGGAGACCACGTACATCCATTCGATGGACAGCCGTCCCAGCCAGTAAGCCAGCGGGATGCTGGCCAGCGTGAGCGCCATGATCGCTTTGCTGCCCAGGAGTACCGGCAGCTTGCGGTTGCGGTCCAGGAAGACGCCGGCCGGCAAGGCCAGCAGCGCGAACGGAATCGCCGCGCTCGCGCCCAGCATGCCCATCTGCGCAGGCGTCGCGTGCAGCAGCAGGACCGAGCACAGCGGCAGCGCCAGCGCGCTGATGTAACTGCCGAAGCCGTTGAGGATCGCGCTGGACCAGTAGCGCATGAAGTCGCCGTTGCGCAGCAGGGCGTCGTGGTCCAGCTTGTGGCTCAGGTGGCGGCGTAAGACGGTAAAAATAGGAAGCTCTTTAAAGCAGGTTGCTGAGTTTCAATGATACCAGCGCGGGAGTTAGGCGCTACAATCCTTCAGGAATATTCCACTGTGAAGGAGACACCTATGCAATATGAAGACCTGATCGTTGAAGTGCACGACAAAGTAGCCTTGATCCGTCTGAACCGTCCGAAGGCGCTGAACGCGCTGAACGACCGCATGATGAACGAGTTGGGCGACGCCTTATATAAGTTCGACGCCGATCCGGCCATCGGCTGCATCGTTCTGACCGGCAGCGAGAAAGCCTTTGCCGCCGGCGCGGATATCGCGGCCATGGCGGACTATACGTATGTGGATACCTATCGCGACAACTACATCACCCGCAACTGGGAGCATATTCTGCGCATCCGCAAGCCGGTGGTGGGCGCCGTGGCCGGCTACGTGCTGGGCGGCGGTTGCGAGCTGGCGATGATGTGCGATTTCCTGATCGCTGCCGACACCGCCAAGTTCGGGCAGCCGGAAATCAAGGTCGGCGTCACGCCGGGCGCGGGCGGCACGCAGCGCCTGCCGCGCACCATCGGCAAGGCCAAGGCCATGGACATGCTGCTGACCGCGCGTACCATCGACGCGGTGGAGGCCGAGCGCATCGGCCTGGTGTCGCGCGTGGTCCCTGCGGACAAGCTGATCGAGGAAGTGCTGACTGCGGCGAAGCAGATCGCATCGATGCCGACCTCGGTCGCGATGATGATCAAGGACTCCGTCAATCGCGCCTTCGAAACCACGCTGACGGAAGGTGTCAATTATGAACGCCGCCTGTTCCAGTCTGCCTTCGGCACGCCTGCGCAGAAAGAAGGCATGCATGCCTTCCTCGAAAAGCGCTTGCCAAACTTCGAGGGTCTTTGATATAGTTCGCCTCCCCGCAAAACGGTGCATGCAAATGCAGTGTTGAGCGGGGAGAAAAAAAGAAGGGGTTGACGAAACGATCTAAACGCTTCATACTCTTTCTTCTTCGCTGACGGACACAACGCTCCGCAGCAAACGCAGTGCCGAATAAAGTTCTTTAAAAATTAACAGTCGATAAGTGTGGGCGTTTGATGAAAGTGCACAGCAGACTAGTTCTGCTGATACTTAAAATATCAAATGTTCACAAGAAGTAATGAAATAGGCGCTATGAAAATAGTGGCCTGTCAGTATTTTGAGTGAGCGACCCGTCAGT